>NZ_SRZM01000082.1 GCF_019402445.1 Brachyspira pilosicoli | reverse complement strand
GTTTGATATGGATATTTTAACATAAATTTTAAAGCCCCATCGTAATAATGACAGGGCTTTTTTAAATAATTAAAATAATTAATTAAAATGTTTTATTTAAGAAACTAAATTTTTAACTGCATCTCTTCCAGCATTTAAAGCTTTTTCATTTCCAGGTAAAAACTCTTTTTTTCTTTCACCAAACACCTTTAAGAAAGCTTGCTGAATGCTGTCGAAAGAAACAATATTTTGAAGTGTAAGCAAAGCACCAAGCATAACCATATTAGCAGCCTTAGGGTTACCAATATCGCCTGCTATTTTGTTCGCCTCTACATAAGCAACACGAACATCATTTCTTGAAGCTTTTTTTTCTATTAAAGAAGAATTGATAAGAAGCACACCATTAGGAAGAACATCTTTTTCAAATTTAGTTAATGAAGGAAGGTTCATTATAACAGCAGCAGTAGCATCATGCGAAACAATGGGAGAGCCAACTAGTTCATCACTCACAACCACAGAACAGTTAGCTGTACCTCCACGCATCTCAGGTCCATAAGAAGGGCACCAAGTAACATGCTTATTTTCTATCATTCCCGCATAAGCAATCATCTGCCCCATAGACATAACACCCTGTCCGCCAAAACCAGCAAAAATTAATCTTTCTGTACTCATATTTCCTCCTTAATTAACCGTCATTTCTAAAATTGCCAAGCGGATAATGAGGAATTAGATAATCTCTTATCCATTTATGCGATTCAGTTGGAGATATACCCCAGTTAGTAGTACAGCTTGTAAGCATTTCTACTATAGAGAAACCCTTTCCAGCAATCTGATTTTCAAAAGCCTTTTTAGTAGCCATTTTAGCTTTTCTAATATTTGCAGGAGTATCCAAAGCAACCCTCTCAACAAAAGTAGCCCCTTCAATAGTAGCAAGCATTTCGCAAACTCTTATAGGTTTACCAGCTCTGTGGAAATCTCTTCCAGCCTGAGTAGTAGTAGTCTTTTGACCTTCAAGAGTTGTAGGAGCCATCTGTCCGCCGGTCATACCGTAAATAGCATTGTTTAAGAAAATAACAGTAATATTTTCACCGCGTGCTGCAGCATGCACTATCTCAGCAGTACCAATAGCAGCTAAATCTCCATCTCCTTGAAGCGTAAATACCACGCTGTCTGGAATAGCCCTCTTTACTCCAGTAGCAACCGCAGGAGCCCTACCATGTGCCGCCTGCTGCATATCGCAAGAAAAATATTTATAAGCAAGTACAGAACATCCTACAGAAGCTATACCTACTGATCTATCTAATACACCCAGCTCTTCTAAACATTCAGCAATTATTCTTTGTGATACACCATGCATACAACCAGGGCAATAATGTGTCCTGCTATCAGTAAGCCCCTTAGATTTTTCAAATACTATCATAAAATACCTCCTGCAAACTCTCTAACATGCTCTATTATCTCATAAGCTGCAGGAACTAATCCGCCAGCTTTACCAAAAAACTTAACAGGTACCCTGCATTCAGTAGCAAGCTTAATATCATCAATCATCTGCCCCATACTCATCTCTATAGAAACATACATTTTACAATTAGGATTATTAAATGCTTTTACAGGGAAAGGCCATAAAGTTTGCGGGCGAATCATACCTACCTTTTTACCCTCAGCTCTAAATGTATCAACAACTCCCCTCACAACCCTAGACATAGTACCGTAAGAAACAAGTATAATATCAGCATCATCTGTTTTATAATTTTCAGCCCTTGCCTCTTTCTCTTTTATTTCATTATATTTCTCTTGAAGATGTATATTATGTTGATAAAGCAATTCAGGCTCTAAATAAAGTGAATTAACAATATTTTTCTCTCTTTTTCCTCTATGACCGCAAGCAGCCCAAGTTTTCTCTTTTAATTCATATTTAGGTTTATATATAATTTCTACAGGCTCCATCATCTGACCAATAAAACCATCAGCAGCTACATAAACAGGTGTTCTATAATGGTCAGCAATGTCAAAAGCTTCCATTATCATATCTGCCGCCTCTTGTAGATTTGCAGGAGCTAAAACAGGACAATTATAATCTCCGTCTCCGCCTCCTCTAGTCATCATATTATAATCGCTCTGAGCAGGCTGTATACTTCCAAGCCCCGGACCGCCACGCATAACATTAAGTATAACAGCAGGTATCTCAGCACCAGCTAAATATGATATACCCTCTTGTTTTAAAGCAACACCAGGTGATGATGATGATGTCATAGCACGCACTCCAGCTCCGCCTGCACCATAAACCATATTAATAGCAGCCACCTCGCTTTCTGCCTGCACAAACTTTCCTCCAGATTCATACATAGCCTTAGACATAAACTCTGGTATCTCGTTTTGCGGTGTAATAGGATATCCAAAAAAACATTTACATCCCGCAGCAATAGCCGCAGTAGCCATAGCCTCATTACCTTTCATCAAACTTCTAGCCATTATTTACCCTCCTTTTTCTCATCAAGTCTCTCTACTTTTATACATATATCTGGGCACATCATGGCACAGTTAGCACAGCCTATACATTTCTCCATGTCTGTAACCGCTGCAGGATAATACCCCCAAGAATTCATATTTTCCTTATCTAAATACAATATCTTGGTAGGACATACAGACACGCAATTTGAACAACCCTTACATTGTTCACTATCAATAATAACACGACCTTTAGCCATATTACCTCCATTTATTTTTTAATAAAATTTATATAATTGACTATACTTTACAAAATTTCTTTACCTATAATTAGTATATTAAAAAAATAATGTTTGTCAAAATATTGCATATTATTTTAAATTATTAATAAAAATTTATGAATGATAATATATAACTATTATTTATAGTAATAAATGTCTAATTTGTTTAATCCATTAAAGAATTGAAG
>NZ_SRZM01000081.1 GCF_019402445.1 Brachyspira pilosicoli | reverse complement strand
ATATTATAGATATTGAAAGAGAAGAGCTTTATAATAATATAAATAAAAGAGTTGATAATATGTTTGATAAAGGGCTTCTTGATGAGGTAAAATATATTATAAATAATTACAATGTAGATAAAACTAATACTTCAATACAAGCTATAGGCTATAAAGAATGCTATGATTATATAGTTAATAATGCTATGAGTTTAGATGAGCTTAAAGAATTAATAAAGAAAAACACACGCAATTTTGCTAAAAGGCAATTAACTTGGTTTAGAAAAGATGAAAAATTAGAAAACATAAAAAGAATAAAACCAACAGATATAGAAAATACTGCAAAAGAAATAATGGATTTTTATAATCAATGAAAAAAATAATTTATAAATTAATAATAATTATATTAGGACTATTTGCTGTAATTAGCGGACTTATAACTCAAGACAAAAAAATAGATATAGAAACATTATATTATTTTACATATCAAAGCAATATTTTAGTTATAATTTATTTTATTATAGATATAGTGTATTTAATAAAAAAACAAAAAACATTTATGCCAAGATTAAAAGGCACTATAACAATGTCTATCACTGTTACATTTTTAATATATCATTTTTTACTTAGCGGAGGATATGAGAACAGAGCAGATATTATAAGAAGCACAATACTCCATTATATAGTTCCTATTATGACTATAGTTGATTATATTTTATTCGACAAAAAAGGAATATATAAAAACATAGACCCTATACTATGGCTTATCATACCTCTTATTTACTTTTTATTCATATTTATAAGAGCAAAACTCGGAAGCGAATTATCCAACGGCAGTTATTATCCGTACTTTTTTATAGATATAAATAAATATGGAATAAAAACTGTATTAAAAAATGCCTTATTTATTACTATAGCCTTTACAATATTAGGATATATTGAACTTTTTATAGACAGATTTATATTAAAACTATCAAAAAAACAATAATCACATATTTTTTACAAGTTCATTTATTTTTAATACATCTCTCCACAAATCTTCAACCTTATCAAGTTCAAATATAGTATTAGAATCTGAAAGGCTTTCTTTAGGATTAGGATGCACTTCCATAAATACACCGTCAATAGATAAAGCAACAGCTGATTTTAGTAAAGCAGGTATAAACTCCCTAGCCCCGCCCGAAACACCATTAGCAGCAGAAGGCATCTGCAAAGAATGTGTAGCATCATAAACCACAGGAGCATAGTTCTTCATTATTTCCATATTCTTCATATCAACAACTAAATTGCCATATCCAAACATAGTACCTCTTTCACAAAGTAAAAGCCTTTTTTCTTCTATTGCATCGATACATTTATCTGCTATATATTTACAATCATAACCGCTTATAAACTGCCCCTTTTTTACATTAACAGCCTTTTTAGTTTCGCAAGCAGCTCTAAGCATATCAGTTTGTCTACATAAAAAAGCAGGTATTTGAAGAAAATCAACATATTTAGCAGCAACTTCAGCCTCTGTAGGAACATGTATATCTGTAATAGTTAAAAGCCCAAGCTCTTTTCCTATGTTTTGTAATATCTCAAGCCCCTCTTTCATTCCTAATCCTCTATAGGAAGATAATGAAGTTCTATTTGCTTTATCGTAGCTTGCTTTAAATATTAATTGTATATTAAGTTTATCTTTTATCTCTTTTAATTTTTTAGCAATATTCATAGTCATCTCTTCGCTTTCTATAACACAAGGACCTGCTATAAATATTAATTCTTTGTTTTTATTTGTAATACCTTTATAATCAAAAACCATATTTTAAATCCCTTTTAAATTATATATAAATAATACATTAATAATAATTAAAGTCAATTATTATTAAATATGAG
>NZ_SRZM01000080.1 GCF_019402445.1 Brachyspira pilosicoli | reverse complement strand
CCATTAAACTCTATAGATGAAGCATTATTTAAATATTTAATATAATTTTCTTCTCTTTTTAAAGTTTCTTCATCATCAGATATTTTAGTAACTTCTATATTTTTTATGAGTAAAATATTACCTCTTCTAACTTCATATTCACCAAAATATGTATTAGCTCCGCCATATCCATAAAACTCAGTATTATAAAAAGATATTGTAATACCATCTTCTTCAAACATATTTGTAAGTTTATAAGTTTTACCTGTAAGTGTGCTAGATGATACGGCTAATGACTTCTTGGTAGAAGAACAAGAAAATATTATAAAGAATATAATAAATAATGTTATAAGTATATTTTTTAAATTATTTCTTTTCATATCTCTTCAAAAATTAAATAATTACTAGAAAGCACTGTATATAGAGTTAATTTTCTACCTTCAATTTTATATGATGTGGCCTCTTTTAAAAGCTTTAAATACTCATATTCTGCTTTCATTTTATCTTTAGGACCAGACATTAATGTTGTTATTAAATTATAAACATTAAAAATATCTCCATCTATTTCATATAAAGATGAATATCTATTAATTGCCGAAAAACCGCTTATTTTATCAGCATTAAACTCTATTGTAATATTCATCTCTGGATATATGCTAACCAATTTAAACTTTCTGCCGTCTAATACATTTTTTTTATCTGTTATATTATTTTCTGTAATTTTATCCATACTAGAACATGAACATATTAAAAATAATATAAAGAATAAAGCTGATAATCTTTTCATAAACTTCCAAAATATATTTAAATCTATTACTATGATTATCGGTATTAGTATTCTTATTTTTTATAAAAGAGATTTCATTTAAAATAAAAGCCCCCTATCAAAAAAGACAAGGGACTTAATATAACTTAATAATTTACTCTAAATAAGCATAATGGAATTGATATTCTTGTAATGGAGTTAAAACATAGTCTTTTAATCTCTTACTTATTAGAGTTGGATTTGACGGATTGTATATTGGAATAAGCAAATTATCTTCTGCTACTAATAATTTTTCAGCATTATGCATAGCTTCCATTCTTATATTTTGATTAGCGGTAGACCTAGCAGTTTCTATATATTTATCAAACATAACGTTACTATAACCTGTAGAGTTTTGGCTTCTATAACTTAAATAATTCTCTAAGAAAGTCATAGGGTCGCTATAATCACCAATCCATAAAGTTCTTATAAGCTGATAATCTTTTTCGCTTCTCATTTGCTGATAAGCTGCCCACTCTAAAGAAGTAATTTGTAAATCAACACCTAAATTTTCTTTCCACATCTGCTGCACTGCTTCAGCTACTTGCATATAAACCAAATCTGAAGTAGTTTTATATTCTAATACAGGGAAATTCTCTCCATTAGGATATCCTGCTTCAGCCAATAATTTTTTAGCCATCTCAACATTATTAGAATAAGCCTCTTTAGATAAATCGATATATTCTCCGCCATTTTCTCTAAAATCTCCGCTAACATCATAAGCTCCCACAGGAACCCAAGCACTAGTAGGAGATTTTGCAGTAGGAACAACATTTTCAACTATATAATTTCTGTCTATAGCCAAAGATAATGCCTTTCTTATCCTTACATCTTTTAAAACTTCATTAGTAGCATTTATACCAAAAGCAACTGTAGAAAAATATGGAGCTATATTAACTATACCCTCTTCTTTAAGTTTTTCTAAATCCTGCTCTACAATATTAACAGAAAAATCTAATGAACCATCTTTTATACCAGCAAGTGCTAAAGTAGCATCTTTCATCATCACAAAAGTAATTTTTTCAGGAACAATGTTATCCTTATTCCAATAATTAGTATTTTTTACTACAACTATTTTTTCATCAGGGTTTCTCTCTGTCATAATAAAAGCACCATTACCAATATAGCTTTCTGGACTTAATGACCATTTATCACCATACTTTTCTATAATGTCTTTCCTAACAGGAGCAAATATCGGATAAGTAAGTATATCTAAAAAATATCCTGTAGGAGCTTCTAAAGTTATTTCTAAAGTATAATCATCTATAGCTTTCACTCCAAGCTCTTCTACTGGAAGTTCACTTGAAAGTATCTTTACAGCATTTTTTATATATTCTACAAATGAAGTATATTCTGCTGCACTAGCTGGATTAGCAGCTCTCTGTAAAGCATAAACAAAATCATTTGCAGTTACATTTAATCCGTCAGACCACTTAGCATTCTCTCTCAAATGAAAAGTATATTTAAGTCCATCATCTGAAATATCCCAACTCTCACAAGCTCCACCTTGCAAATTGCCATTTTTATCTTTTATTATCAAAGTTTCAAATACATGTCTTGGATAAACAAAGTCATTTCCAGATAATGTAGGGTCTATTGTCTTTGGTTCTTCACCAGCATTAATAAATAATTCCTTTGAAGAACGATTCACATTATTTGTACATGAAATAATTAAAATAAAAATATACAAAAACAATAATATTCTTTTTAACATAATTCTCCCCTTCTATAATAGTTATGTAATAATACTATATTTAGAAATATAATGCAATTAATTACTCATATATTTACTTATATATATAATAAAATTCTAACACAATTTTCTATTTTTTCGATAATTATAACGATACACTATAAAAAATGGAGTTGAAAAGTGCCAAGATATGAGCAGTTAAAAGCTAAATCTAAAGGTATATCATATACAAGAAGAATAAGAAGCGAAGATAAAGAATTTAATTTTAAAAAACCTATAATTATATCAGTTTCATTTATATTACTTGTATCTATACTATTTACTGTTATAAAAAAATATTCTCCTATGGTAGATATTGCTGTAAAAGACTTTTTCAGTATTAATCATAGGGAAGCATTAACATTAGAAACAACTGGAAATGAGGAAGAAAATAAAATAAGTTTTTTAGATAATGTGCCACTATTTAATTTCTTTATAAAATCTAATACTAATGAAACTTTATCTATTATGGCTTATGAAACTAATTCTATGCTTGAAACTTCTATAAGTACACAAAATACAAACACTATGCAAAATAACTCTATAATAACAAGAGAGTCATTGTCTGTATTTTTTAATAATAATCAAAATAATCAAGCTAATAACACAAAAAATATAGAAGAGCAAAAAGATAATAATATAGAAAATAAAAAAGAACAAAACTTAAACAATATAGTTAATGATTCATATAATTATATACAAGATATGATACAGCAAAATAGAGGCTTAAATAATAATAATAATAATAATAATAATAATAATAATAATAATAATATAGTAAGAGAAGAAAATAAAATAATAAGCACAAAAGAAAATATAAATAAAAAAGAAATTATACAAAAAGCTCAAAAAGATATAGCAAAATATAAAACTTCAAAAGCAAATAATAGTGTAAAAAGAGATTATTCTAATGAAAGAAACTTAAAAAACACAAGCGATGAAGGAGTATATTTAGTAGAATATGATGAAAATACAGGCTCTATTACATTAATATTTAGAAAGAGAAATATAGAAAATAATAATTCAATAGAAGACACAATAAAAACTCTATTAGAGGGTGCTACTGATGAGGAGAATAGAGATAATATAATAAGCTGTATACCTAAAGACACAAAACTATTAGACATATTTGTAGAAGGAAATACAGTATATTTGAATTTTAATGAAAGCTTTGAATTTAATCCTCTTGGCAATGAAGGCACTATGCTTCAAATATATCAATTAGTATATACAGCAACACAATTTGAAGGAATAGACAATGTTATATTTTTAATAGATGGTAATTTAAATGAAACTATAGGTGCAGAAGGTGCTATAGAAAATATGCCATTTAAAAGATTTGAATAATATTACTTTTTATTACATACAAAAGTTTTTCCAACAAGAGTGGGATATAATATATTTTTTGTAAACTTAATTGTAAGAGATGAAGCATCTTCAGAAAAAGTTAAAGAGCCTTCTATAAATTTTTGATTTGCTTTTGGTATAGAAAAAGTATAATCTACCCCCTTTCCTTCAACTTCAGAATATAATAAATAATCAGGCTCATAAGTATTATTGCTACTAATAGAAGAAGATAATTTATCGTATTTTATAGATACCCATAAATATGCATTCTCTAAATTAGCATCAACACTTGAAGCATCAAAAGTATCAACTGAAACATAGCTGCTTTTATTAAATTGTTCTAACCCCTTTGAATAATCAACACTAAATGTATCACTAGCAGTTTTATCTTTATTGGAACAGCCAATAAGTAAAATAACAAAAATAAAGTATAATATCTTTTTTATCATTTCATATTCCCTCCAATAAATTATTTAATAATAATATAACAATTTTTATATTTTACAATAATAAAAAAGGCCGCATTTTCTTAATGCAGCCCATATTTTTAATTGTTTTTTAATTATCTATTTCTGTAATAAGACTTATTGTATCCGCCCTTGTCATTATATCTTTTATTATTGTATCCGCCTTTCTTTTTAGAATAAACTCTAACGCTTCTATATGGCGGCTCACCATCGCTTTTTGTTTCTACATCTTGGTCATTTTGTAATTCCAAGTGTATTATTCTTCTTTCATAAGGAGACATAGGCTCAAGAGAAACAGTTCTTCTAGTTCTTTTAGCTTGCTGTGCAGCTTGACGAGCCATGTGCTTTAAAGTTTCTTCACGTCTATCTCTATATCCATCCACATCTAATATAATATGTCTTTCATTATCATCGCCGAATTTTTTAGAAGCTATTAATGATATTACAAATTGTAAAGCCTCTAAAGTATTTCCTTTTTTACCAATTAAAACTCCTGAATCTTCTGTAGAAATATCTATATATATTCTTTTCTCAGTTTCTTCTTTTACAGTTACTTCAGCATTGATACCCATATATTTTAATATATTAGTCATAATTTCTTGAAACTCATTCAAATCATTAGCTAACTCTTCATAAAAAACTCTTATAATAGTTGGAGAATCTTCTCCTATACCAAGAATACTCCTTTTACCTTTATCTATTACTTCTACTCTAACTTGGTCCTCTGTAAGATTAAGTTCTGTAAGGGCATTATTAATAGCGTCCCTCTCTGATTTACCGCTAAACTCTTTTACTAACATAATTTCCTCCTTAAAAAAAGAATAAATCTATTTTCTTTTCTTTTTTCCATTTCCTTTTT
>NZ_SRZM01000008.1 GCF_019402445.1 Brachyspira pilosicoli | reverse complement strand
TTAGGAGCATAATCTCCGTTAATATCCATTTCAAAATACCATTCTAAATCTTTAATAGGTGTTATATAAAGTTCGGTATAAGCAGACCAAGCTAATGCATGTGTTAATCCTTCTCCTTTTAAACCACTATCAATAATAGTGTATCCTAATCCAGGTTCCATATACAATGTAACTATATCACTGCTTGCTTCTAAAGCTAAAGTAGGTAATATAGACAATTTATAAGTTTCTCTTTCAAGTAAATTCGCTGAATTCATAGGTATTACTATGCTATCTGAAAATACTTCATAACTTCCTATAAATTTTCCTTTAGCACCTAAAGAAGTATCATAAGTTACTTTAATAAAAGGATTAAGAATAACATCTCCAACTAAAGCTCCAAAATATAATCTAAAATCAAAACCAAAAGAGGAAGAAGTATATTTTGTTACAGTATCTCCTATGGCATCTGTTGTAACTGTACCATATTTTAATATTAATCTTATTTGGTTAATTAAATCTATTCCTGTATAATATCTTATTTGAGGATCTAAGCTCATTCCTTTATGTTTATAATCTTCACTTCCATATAGTTTATCAGTAATTGCAATCTGAACTGGTATAGCTATTCTTAAATTATTACCTAATGCATTAATAGCCAAAACAGGAGTATGTATGTCTAATTTTTTATTAGCTATTGAAAAATCTTCTGATATTCCTGCAGCAGTGTAATTGTAAGCAACACCTATACCTATTAAATCTGATGTATAAGCTATGCCTGCTGAAACTGTAGTGTTTAATTGAAAATTGTTTGAAGAAGATATTAATATAGAGCCTAAATATCCTGTATTAGCTCTCAATCCAAAAGTACCCTTCACTGTATTATTTCCTAATACAAAGCCTAATTGATCCATTCTTGCTCTAAATTGATTTCCATCTGTAAGAAAATCAATCCAATCATTATTGTTTCCATACATACTAAAAGCTAATGAGTTAGCAATAAATAGTATAGAAATAAAAGTTATAACCTTTTTCATGAAAAAATCTCCAAATTTTATATTTATAAATAAAATTTTGTATAATTTTATACGTAAATAAAAAAAAATCAACATGAACAACTGCTTCCATCTGGATGCTTGTGCTTATGTGATAATTCCATGTTTATTTGATTTTTATCAAGTTCAACTAATGTGCCATTTTCAAAACAGAATACCCTATTTGATATTTTTGACATTCTCTCAATATCATGTGTAACCATTACAATAGTTATTTTTTTATCTTTATTTAGAGCTTGAAGCAAATTATATAAAAAATTAATAGTTTCAATATCAACACCATTTGTAGGCTCATCTAATATTAATAAATTAGGGCTTTGCACTAAAGTTCTTGCTAAAAAAACTCTCTGTATCTGTCCGCCTGAAAGTTTTGATATTAGTCTATCTTTATAATCATACATACCTAAAAGTTTTAATGCTTCAAATACTTTTTCTTTATGATTTTTATTTGGAAATTTAAATAAACCAATATCAGCAAACATATTAGACATTACTATCTCATAAACAGTTGCAGGAAAATTTAATATTTTGTAGTATGCATTCTGCTCTAAATATCCAATGTGCTGCCAATTTTTAAATTTTTTAATATCTTCACCGTATAGTTTTATTTCACCTCTATATTGATTAACTTCACCTAAAATAAGTTTTAATATAGTGCTTTTGCCTGCCCCATTAGAACCTATAATAGAAACAAAGTCTCCTTTATTTATATCAAAACTTATGCATTTTAATATGTCTTCTTGAGTGTATCCGAAATGCACATTTTTAAAACTTATTATATTTTCCATTATAGAACCTTAATTAATTATTTAATTATTTTATTAATTATTAAGACCATTTGTTATAGCTTCGAGATTTTTTTGCATTATAGAAAAATAATCCTCTCCAGATTTTATATATTCTTCACTTAAAGATTCTATAGGGTTTAATGCACTCACTTTTACACCTGTTTCTTTTGCAATAGAATCTACAAGCTTAGAACTTGAGAAGTCTTCATAAAATATAGTTTTAATATTGTTGTTTTTTATAAAATTAATTGTTTGAGCCATAGCCTTAGCATCTGCTTCATCTCTTGCTATTGCAACTTGATTAAGATTATATTCTTTACAGAAGTGTCCGAATGCAGGGTGAGTTACAACCAAATTAGTATTTTTTATATTTTGTAAATTATCTCTAAAATTTTTATCAAGCTCATCTAATTTATTAGCATATAAATTGTAATTAGAATTATAATAATCAGCGTTTTTAGTGTCTAATTCTATTAATGCATTCTTTATATTTTCCATTTGAACTTTTGCTTTTTTAGGTGAAAGCCAAAAATGAGGGTCTAATTCTTCATTGTTTATATTTGAAGAAGCCTCTAAATATTTTAAATCTTTTATTGTATTTTTAACAGTATCTGCCCAATGCTCCATTGAAGCACCATTATATATAAATAGATTAGCTTTGCTTAAATTAGCCATATCTTTTGATGTAAGCTCAAAGTCATGAGGCTCAGAACCTGCTGAAGTTATATTATAAATATCTATTTTTTCCCCGCCAATTTTTTTAGCGAAATCATAAATAGGGTATATACTTGCATATACTTGAAGTTTGTCGGTTATGTTTTGATTATTATTATTGTTACAAGAAATAAAAGAAACTAATATTAGTGATAAATAAAAAAGATATTTCATCTGTGTTTATCCTTATAGTATTATAATATCGAAACATTATAATACTATAAAAATAAATTTCAATGTTTTAATGCTATAACAATTATTCTACTTTTTCAAAATTGCTTTTAGGCTCTCCGCATAATGGGCATTTCCAATCACTAGGAAGCTCTTCAAATGGAACACTTCCTTTATATTCAAATCCGCAAGTTTTACATCTATAAATTGCTTTAGGCTTTTCAACTGCTTCTTCTTTTTTTTCTGCTTTGTTTTCGTATGCATTTGCAGTGGAAGCGTTAGGAGGAGTTTTTCCTTTTATTACTGTATGATAATAAGAATAAGTCATAGAGTTAGTATTATTATCAAATATATCAGCATCTACTAATTCACCTATAAACAAAGTATGAGTAAATACATCGAAACTATTTACAACTTTACATACAAAATAAGCATTAGCATCTTTTATAACAGGAAGACCTTCTTTCATCTCATAATTAACATTTTCAAATTTATTGGCATCTCTTGAACTTCTAAAACCAAAACCTCCTATCAAAGCAGGGTCGCTTTTTTCTGAAAGAACTGATAATGCAAATTTACCGCTTTTTTTAATGCATTCATTGGTATAATTATTTTTGTTTACACTAATCATAATTGTAGTTGGAGTTGATGTTATTTGTGTGGAGGTGTTTATAGTACAGCCTACTGGTTTATCACCGTCCATTGTAGTTAAAATATACATTCCATAAGATAATTTTGTTAATGCAAATGTATTCATAGTTCTTACTCCTTATTAGTAATAATTATTATTAATTATAGTAAATTTTTT
>NZ_SRZM01000079.1 GCF_019402445.1 Brachyspira pilosicoli | reverse complement strand
GAATATATATTATTATCTACTTTTGCTATTTCATTTAATGTGCTATTAATATAATTATTAATATACAAGTTTTCATTTACATTAATTGAATAGATTAAAAATACCAATACAACAGAAAAGAAAAAGAAATAAATAGTATATAAAATTTTAGTTGTAATTGGAATATAGAAAGTATTGATATTAGTTTCTAGGTCTAGTTTAAGTGTAGCTATTTTGAATGAAAGCAGAGTTAAAGAAACAGCACCACCATTTATTAATAAACATGCAATTACAGCTATAATAGATGTATATATAAAAACATCTTTATTTACTAGATTATATAATACTATTTCTAATACTGAAGAAATTATAGAAGTTGCTGTAAAGAGCCTTATAGTTTTTCTAGCTATTTGTATATTTAGTCCATTTTTCCATATATCAAAATATTTTAGTATTGATATTACAGAAAATATAGTAGCTATTATTTTAATACCGAAGAAGGGAATTTTATGACTGTATACAAAGAAGTATAGTATAATATACCATATAGGCAGATTTACTATTATATATGTAAAAATAAGCTGCATTTTTAGAGAGAAAATAATTTTTTGTTGAAATTTATCTACAGCCATACAATGATCCATTCCTTTTATATAATTTTAGATATTATTATACATTATCGTACAATTTTTATCAAAATATTAATTTATACTCTTCCAACTTCATTAACTACTCTTCCTATTAGAGTATCATGTGTTGATATAGTTTTTGAGTTTAATTCATAAGCACGCTGAACTTCTATCATTCTAACCATTTCATTTATAGGGTTTACGTTGCTCATTTCCAAGAATCTTGATAATACTTTAGGTCTGTCTACGCCTTTTTGAGCTATATAAGCAGGACCGCTGATATCAGTATCTACCCAGAATGATTCTCCTTCTTTTTTGAGGTATCTTTCATTTTCAAAGCGAACTATTTTTAAAGTATCAAGTATTTCTTCATCTTCCCATTCATTATCATTAAACTGAACAAAGTCTTCATTGTCTTGATATCTTCTATTAATACTAATTCTTCCTTCTTCGTCTATATTGAAGTTGTTAGTTTTTATTTGTATATAACCATTTTCACCCATTACTTTGTAGCCATGTTTTGTAACGAGATAATTATCTTTATCAATCAAGAAGCTTCCATTTCTAGTGTATCTTTCGCCATGAGGTGTTTCTACTGCAAAGAAACCTTTATCACCCAAAGCTATATCAAGCTGATTGCCAGTTTCTCTTAAAGAACCTTGCTCCCACTCTGTAAAAACTTCATTTACTTCAACACCAGTACCGAGTCTTCCAACATAAGGTCTTATATCTGTAGAACCAAGAGGAAATATTACAACTCCGTCATCTTCTGTTCTAGCAGCCATCATTTCTGGAAAAGCTTTGAAAGTAGCAGTATCTCTTTTAAAACCAGGCTTATCAACATTAGCCAAATTATTAGCTACAACATCGAGTCTGTATTGTTCTGCTATCATTCCGCTAGCACCTGTATAAACTCCTCTAACCATTTATATATCCCCCTTTATTTATAATATATCATCATTTTCTTTTGTTGTTTTTATATTAATTTTGTTTAATTTACTTACAAAGTCTTCATAGCCTCTTTCTATGTGGTATATTCTGTGAAGGTCTGTAACACCCTCTGCTACAGCACCAGCAATAACCAATGCAGCACCTGCACGTAAATCACTAGCTTGTACATCAGCACCAGAAAGTTTATTTCCGCCATTTACAACAATGCTAGGTTCAAATAATTCTATATCAGCACCCATACGAATTAATTCTGGTACATTGCTGAATCTGTCTGGGTAAATAGTCTCTTTTATTTTGCTTGAACCTTTTATTGTGCATGCTAAAGTTGTGAATATTGCCTGTAAATCTGTTGGAAAGCCAGGATATGGAAGAGTTTCTATTTCAAAAGGCTTTAATTCTTTATTTGAAGCATCTATTTCTATAGTTGATTTTGTGGTTTTTATATCGCAGCCTATAGAAGAGAGCAAATCTAATACATAAGTTAAATGCTCTGGATTAGTATTTTCTAATTTTAATTTTCCCCTTCCAGCAGCAGCCATTGCCAAAAAAGTACCTGTTTCTATTCTGTCTGGTATCACTTCAAACTCTACGCCTTTTAAATAATCAACACCCTCTATTGTGAGAGTAGAAGTTCCTATACCTTCAATTTTTGCCCCCATAGCTTTTAATAACTCTGCTAAGTTTGTACATTCTGGTTCTCTTGCAGCATTTCTTATAATAGTTGTACCTTTAGCTAATGTAGCAGCCATCATAACATTATCAGTGCCTAAAACTGTAGGGCCATTTTTTCCAGATAGGTTTATATCTGCACCTATTAGATTATCTTTTACAGTGGCATCTATATAGCCGGCGGTGATATCAATCTTAGCACCTAATGCTTCCATTCCTTTCAGATGCAAATCTATTGGTCTTGGACCAAAAGCACAGCCGCCGGGGTAGGAAACCTTACAATGTTTGCGTTTTGCAAGTAATGGTCCAAGCACTATAATAGAGCCTCTCATTTTTTTTACTAGTTTATATGGAGCTTCATCGCTTTTGCCATTTTGAGATATTATCACAGTGGTGTTGTTTTTAAAATCAACTTTCTTTCCCAATGGTTCTAATATATTTATTAATACCTGCACATCAACTAAATCAGGCACATTATGAAGAGTTACAGGTTCATCGGTAAGTATTGAAGCTACCAAAAGAGGAAGTGATGCATTTTTAGAACCTGAAATTTTCACAGTTCCATTAATATTTTTAGAGCCTTCTATAGTGTATTTATACATTCTTCCCCCTATTGTTTTATATTATACTACTTTAGTTTTTCGGTATAATAGTAAAATGCTTAATTATTTTTTATTATGTTAATACATTTAAATGAATCAAAAAACTAAAAACTGTTTTTAATTTTTTGATAAAAACATATTTTTGTTTATTTTTTTGAAAAATTAAACAAATTTTTATTCAATTATTGATTTTGATTATTTTATTTATATACTACAATTATGTAAAAATAAATTTTAAAGAGGTTTGTCATGCAGTCAATGAACTCAAAAAATGAAGATCTTTTTGCTTTAACGCATATAGGAGAGGATCCCGAAAAGTATATGAAAGCGGTAGTACCACCTGTATTTATGAATTCTTTACATGTTTTTAATACTGTAAAAGATTATTTTGATGTTGATATCTTTAATGATCAATTTTATTATGGAAGAGCATCTAATCCAACAGTAAATATTTTAGAGAAAAAATTAGCGGCATTAGAACATGGTAGCAGAGCAGTTGTATTTTCTGCTGGTATGGCAGCTTGTTCTGCAGCTATACTTTCAATATGTAAAACAGGTAGCCACATTATATGTATTCGCGAGAGCTATGGTCCTGTTCAACATCTTTTAAATGAATTCTTGTGTGAAAAAATGAATGTAGAAGTTACATATGTTGTTGGTAAAAATCCAAAAGAATTTGAAGACGCTATTAAAGAAAATACTGATATGATTATTTTGGAAAGTCCATCTACTTTGGTATGTAATGTTGTAGATTTAAAATCTGTTGCAGATATAGCAAAAAAACATAACATAAAAACATATATTGATAATACTTATTCAACCCCTATTTTTCAAAAGCCATTAGATATGGGAATTGATATAGTTATGCATACTATGACAAAATATATAGGAGGTCATAGTGATTTAATAGGCGGTGTTTTAATATCAAAAGATGAAGAGTTGATGAGAAAAATTATGGTTCAAAGAGATTGGTTTGGAAGTGTTATGGGACCTATGGAGGCTTGGCTTGCTATTAGAGGATTACGTACTTTGGATGTAAGAATGCAAAGACATTATGAAACAGCTATGGAAGTAGCAAAGTTTTTAGAAAAACATCCAAAAGTAAAAAGAGTATTCTATACAGGTTTACCATCACATCCTCAATATGAATTGGCAAGAAAGCAACAAAAAGGAGAGTGCGGTTTATTAAGTATTGAAATAGAAGGCGATGTGAAAAATGTTGAAACTTTTGTTGATAATTTGAAAGTATTTGAGAAGGGATGTTCTTGGGGTGGTTTCGAGAGTTTAGCTATAGCATTTACATATAATTGGAGTGAGGAAGAATTAAAATTCCATGAATTAAATAGAAATATAGTTAGACTTCATTGTGGTCTTGAAGGTGCTGAAATTTTAATAGACGATTTAAAACAAGCTTTAAATAAAATATGATTTTTTAAGTTAGGAGTAATTATGGATACAATAAAACAAAAGAAAAAGCCTACACTTTTTGTGGCTTTATTACCATTAATTTTTATGTTTGTAGTTTTAATAGTAGGGCTTTTAGTATTACATATAGATATTAAAATATTATTAATTTTATGTGCTGCTTTTACAATTTGTATATCGTTAAAACTTGGATATACTTGGAAAGATATAGAAGAAGAAATTATTATTAAATTAGCGAGAGCTTTTCCAGCTATTATGATTTTAATTTCTGTTGGCTTGATGATAGGAGCTTGGGTAATAAGTGGTACAATACCATACTTGGTTTATATAGGTCTTAAAATTATTAACCCTAAATTTATTATTATAACTTCATTTTTGGTTACAGTTATATTATCTGTAAGTACAGGAACTTCTTGGGGTTCTGCTGGAACAGTTGGTGCTGCATTGATTAGTGTAGCTGCTGGAATGGGTGCTCCATTACCTGCTGTAGCTGGAGCAATAGTTGCTGGTGCATATTTTGGCGACAAAATGTCTCCGCTTTCTGATAGTACTAATATGTCAGCTATAGCAACAAATACAAATTTATATCAACATATAGGTCATATGTTATATACTACAGTTCCAGGATTTATAGTAAGTTGTATAGTATATTTAGTAGCTGGTTTTCACTTTTCTAGTACTGGTCAAATTGATCAGATAAATATTATTATCAATACTTTATCTCAATTATTTAATTTAAGTATGCCTGTTGGTTTAATTTTACTTATTCCGCCTGTTATAGTAGTTTCTGGTTCTCTTCTAAAAAAACCTACTATTCCTGTTATGATGATATCATCTTTAGTTGCTGTTCTTATAGCTATTTTTATACAAGGCTTTTCTATTTCAGCTTGTGCTAATAGTATGGTTAATGGGTTTAAAATGGATATGTTTGTAAATCCTGAAGTGGATATAAATTCTTTGGTAAAAGAAGTACCTAATCTTTTACAAAGAGGCGGTATGTCATCTATGATGAATAGTGCTTTGATGGCTTTTTGTGCTTTCTCTTTTATAGGAGCTCTTACAATATCTGGAAGTTTGGAAGTTGTAATTTCATCTATTATGAAACATATTGATAGCACTGGTAAATTAATTACTTTAACTATTTTACTTGGAGTTTTAGTAATTACTGTTATAGGCGAAGCATCTGTTACTTTCTTAATGATAGGTAGTTTATTTAGAGGTGAATATATTAAAAGAGGTTTAGAAAGCAAAAATCTTTCTCGTTCTTTGGAAGACAGTATTACAGTTGTAGAACCATTAGTTCCTTGGTCTTTAGCTGGTGTGTATATGTCTTCTACATTAGGCGTTGCTACTGTTCAATATGCTCCTTGGGCTGTATTATGCTACACAGGTGTTATTTTTGCAATAATTTGGGGATTTACTGGTTTCGGTATTGCTAAAATTAATAAGGATAGTGATTCTTATCAAGAATATTTGGAACTAAATAAACAATAATAAATAAAAATAAAAATAGGGATTAAATAAAATTATCCCTATTTTTTATTTTTGCTATTGACATTTAAATTGAGTTGTGTTATACTATTTCACAAGTCTAATGCGGGAATAACTCAGTTGGTAGAGTTTCTGCTTGCCATGCAGACTGTCGCGGGTTCGAGTCCCGTTTCCCGCTCATCAGATAACCCTCGATAGAAATTTTTCTTTCTGTTGAGGGTTTTTTTAATTTTTTATATAAAGGTTGTATATCAATGGATATTAAAGATTTTAACTTCGAAACTTCTACAGATGATAAGGATTTAGTTACTCTAAAGGTTGTTGTTTCTAAAGATGCTTATAATAAAGAATTAGAAAAACAAATTGAATATTATAAACCTAAAGTTAATATTAAAGGTTTTAGAATTGGTCATGCTCCTAACAATATTATACTTTCTAGATATAGAGAAGGTTTGGAATCTGCTACTAATGAAGTGATGATTGAAAATGTTTGGAATACTTACAGCGATGAAAAAAATGCTAAATGTATCGCTACTCCTAAATTATCATATATGGAAAATAAAGATGATGGTCTTCACCTTACTTATGAATACTATCCTCTTCCTGATATTGCTTTGCCTGAACTTTCATCTATCTCTTTAGAGAAAAATAAATATAATATAGATGATGAGGCTATAGAAAAAGCATATAAATTATCTTTACAGAGATTTTCTCCTTTTGAAGAGAGCGAATTAAAATCTGAGCTTGGTGATAAAGTATATGTAAAAATTGAGTTTGATGATGAAGAAAACAAAAAATATAATAAAGAATTAACTCTTATAGCTACAGATAATGAAAATGAAACTATATTTGCTAAAAATGCTGTAGATGTTAAAAAAGGCGATAAAAAACTTTTAACTACTTTTGTTAATGGCAGAGAAGCTACTTTAATTATGGAAGTTTTAAAAGTAGAAAAGCCAAATATTAAAGATGACTCTAAAGAAGAGGAAGTAAAAAAAGTAAAAGAGGGCTTAAAAGAGCATTTAGCTAAAAGAGCTGAGGCTAGAGCAGATTCTGAGCTTATAAATGATTCTATCTTCAATAAATTATTAGAACTTGTAAAAGTAGATATACCTAAAGGCTATTATGAAATGGAATTAAATAGAGCTTTAGAGGACTTTGAAAGACAAGTTTCTGGAAATGGAATGACTAAAACAGACTTTTTAATTTCTGTTGGTAAAAAAGAAGATGATATTAAAAAAGAATATGAAGAGAATGTAAAAAAACAAATTAGTTTTGACTTGATTATGGCTAAGCTTGCTGATGTTTATAAAGATTCTCTTAACATAAACGAAGATAAAGCTAAAGAATATGCTAACAGACTTTATCAATATCAAAGCTATTTAGGATTATCAAAAAGACCTAAAGAAGAGCAGCAAGACATTATTAATCATATAATGAAAGAGGCAGAAAACAGAGCTGTATCAGAAGCTATATTAGATTATATAAAAGAACATATTAATATTACAGAAAAAGATGCTGGAATATTTGTTGCTAATGAAAATGATCTTTGGGCTGGTTATTAATTTTTAGATAATTTATTGTAATAAAGGGTTTATGATGTATAAATTTGACAGAGTTGATAAAAAATATATAGAAAAAAGTTATATGACTATACCTTATGTTATAGAACAAACAAGCAGAGGCGAACGTTCTTATGACATTTACTCAAGACTTTTAAAAGACAGAATTATATTCTTGGGTGGAGAGATTAATGATGATGTTGCCAATGTTGTAATAGCTCAGTTGTTATTTTTGGAATCTGCTGACCCTGAAAAAGACATTTCTTTATATATAAATAGCCCAGGAGGGGTTGTTACTGCTGCTTTGGGTATGTATGACACTATGCAATATGTAAAGCCTGATGTTGCTACTTTATGTGTTGGTCAGGCTGCTTCTGCAGGTGCTTTGCTTCTTGCAGGCGGTGCTAGCGGTAAGAGATTTGCTACTGTAAACTCTAGAATTATGATACACCAACCTTCAGGCGGTTCTAGAGGTATGGTTACTGATATGGAAATACAATTAAGAGAAACTATCAGATTAAAAGCTATATTAAATGACATATTTGTTAAGCATACTGGTCAAGAACTTAAAAAACTTGAAGCTGATATGGATAGAGATTATTTTATGAGTGCCGAAGAAGCTAAAGAATACGGCATTATAGATAAAGTTTTCTCAAGCAGAGAATAATTAATATTAAGTTTTTTATTAATATTAGAATTTTAAAATAATAATTTAAAACTTTTTATAATTATATGTTCTCTATTAGTTCTAATATAATACCATCAGGGTCTCTAAAATATAAAGCTTTACTCTTACCAAATCCGTAATTTTCGAAGTTAAAATATTGAGGCTCTGATAAACATTCTACATTATTTTTTATTAAATGTTTATACATTTCATCTATATTCTCAACTCTAAAACAAATCTCAGAAATAGATATTTTGTTTAATTGAGAAGTATCTTTTTTAGCCTCTTCATTTATAAATTGCAAAAGTTCTATTGGAGGAGCTATTATATTATCGCTTCCATTAAGATATGCTATTTTTACTTTTACTCCTTTCATATTAAATAATAAATCTGTTTCTTTGCCTTCCATCATAGCTTCACCTTTAAAAGTTAGTCCTAATATATTTTTATAAAAGTGTATAGATTTTTCCATATTGCTTACTGTTATGCCTATATGCATTACTTCTCTAATCATTAATAATACTCCGTTTGTTATTTTCTAATATAAATTATAACAAATTTATTTATATATTCCATAATCTAAATTTTGATGTATGTAATATTGACAATAATTAATTTTTTTGTACTATATTATAATACAATAAAATTATAAGGATAATAATATAAATAAAAAAAGATTAGACAATAAAGTAAAGTTTAAAGATTATGAAGCATATATTTCCATTTGCGGTGCAGAGGATAAAAATCTTCAAGTTTTAGAGAATAAATTTAATGTTTCAATATATCCAAAGGGAAATGAATTAACCATAGAAGGGAATTATTCAAATATAGAAGACACTCTAAAGGTAATATATATACTTAAAGACATGTATATTTCTAATACCGAAATTTCTTTAGAAAAGGTTATTAATATATCTGATAATATATTTAAAGAGCGTGAGAGTTCTTTAATTAATATGCGTATAAAGCTGCCTTATCTCGGAAGGAACATAGAGATGAAAACCATTTCTCAGGGTGAATATTTAGAGAAGATGATTTTTAATGATATAGTTTTTTCCACTGGTGCTGCTGGTACGGGTAAAACATTTTTATCTGTTGCTTATGGTATAAGTTTACTTGCAGAAAATAAGATTGAGCGTATGATAATAACAAGACCTGTTGTTGAAGCTGGGGAGAGTTTAGGATATTTGCCTGGTGATTTTAAAGAAAAGATTTCTCCGTATATGAGACCTGTATATGACGCCTTGTATAGTCTTTTGTCTAGTGATATAATATTAAAATACACAGAGGAAAATAAAATAGAAGTAGCTCCTTTAGCTTATATGAGAGGAAGAACTTTAAGCAGAGCTTTTATAATACTAGATGAGGCACAGAACACTACAGTTGCTCAAATGAAGATGTTTTTAAGTAGGATAGGTGAAAAGTCTAAGGCTGTTATTACTGGGGACATTACTCAAAGCGATTTGCCTAAGAATGTAAAATCTGGTTTAGAGCATTCTATTAGAATATTAAAAAATATAGAAGGCATAGCTTTTCATCATTTTGATAAAAAAGATGTAATAAGGCATAGGTTAGTTTCTAAAATATTAGAAGCCTATGATAATGCTGATAATACAAATGTGTAAAATTAATGGATAAAAATTATTATGAACACGAATAAAAAAATTATAAAATCTATAATTAATAAAACTCTTAATATGGAGAGGATATTTCAATTATTAATAGCATTGATTTTGTATATAATAACATTATTATTAGTGTTTCCAAATTATATGCAAAAAATTACAATACCGTCTATTGGTGAAACTGTAAAAGAACCATTGATTGCAAAAAACAATATAAAATATAAAAACATAGAAGAAACTCAAAGATTAATAGCATATTTACAAGCGAATGTAAGACCTATATTTGAAATGCCTGAGAGCATAGAAAAAGAGTCTTTATCAAAAGTTAGCAATATGTTTAATTTTATTAGAAGCTTTGATACTAATAATGTTTCTTTTGATGATATGTATGATGCGGTTATATCAAAATATAATTTAAATATTAATAAGACGATTTTTTCTAATGCCATAATTAATAGAGATACTGTTGGATATGAGGCTAAAGTTGTAGATACGCTTAAGAGTTTATTTGATGTTGGCATAATATCTAGAAGAAATTTAACACCTGAAACTTTAAGATTAATTCTTAATAATGGAATATTTATTTATAAGTATAATGATTATGTTGTTGAAGAGAGAATAGTTGCAAAAAATAGAATATTCTTTTTAGAAAATTTAAAAAATGAGATTAGCTCTATTTTGGGAAACAGATATAATGATTTAAATGTATTTCATATCAATACCATATCTTCTATAATCAATGTATTTTTAGTAGATAATTTAATTTATAACTCTGAAAAAACTCAGGAAGAGATAAATAAAATTCCATTATCCGTAGAGCCTATATATACAACAATAAAAGCAGGTTTCCCTATTTTAGAGGAAGGGGAAATGGTTACAGAGGATAAGGTAAAGCTTTTAAAATATATATTAGATAACAGCAGTTTCCTTGAGTATAATATAAAAACTTTAATAGGTCAGGCTTTATTTATATTGATGCTATTTGCCTTTGTTGGATACATTATATTTAAATATAATATAGACTTTTATACTAACTTTAAGAATTTCATTTTATTCTCGCTTGAATATTTGCTTATTATGTCTATAGCATATTTTATAAGCAACTATGTATCGGATAAACTTATAAATATACCTTTTTATATATATACTTTTATACCAATGTTTTCTATGCTTAATACTTTGCTTGGGGCTAGAAGAGGAATTTCAGCTATTGTAACTGTATGTATTACTCTCTTAGCTGCTAATATGGTGCAGGCTGATGTATATGAGTTTTTCTCACTTTTTGTAATATCAATGATAACTTCTGTTTCTACAAAGAAAATTAATAACAGAAATGGAGTTTTATGGCTAGGCATTCAGATAGGTGTATGTTTGAGTATAGTATCATTAGTTAATGTATTTATTAAAGATGATTTTGATTTTAACCATATGGTTTTTGTATTTGCTTTTGCAAGTGGTTTAATACAGGCAATACTTGTTATGATTATTCTTCCTATTTGTGAGTATTTACTTGAAACTGCTACTATATTTAGACTTCAGGAATTGGCAGACTTAAACAATCCACTTTTAAGGCAGCTTCAAATTAATGCTCCAGGTACTTATCACCATTCTATTAATATGGCTAATTTAGTAGAAACTATAGCTGATGAGATTGGAGAAGATGGAAGATTAGCCTGCGTATCTGCATACTATCATGATATAGGTAAAATAGAAAATCCATTATACTTTATAGAAAACACAAATAAAGACGATAACAGACATAATAGATTAAAACCTACTTTATCGGCTGCAATAGTAAAATCGCATGTTCGTTTTGGTGTTGAGATAGCAAAGAAATATAGGCTTCCAAAAGAGATAATAGCAGCTATAAAAGAACATCATGGAACAAGTTTAATAAAATATTTTTATGCAGATGCTCTAAAAGAAGACCCTGATATAGATGTAAGTTTATTTACTTATGGAGGACCCAAACCTCAATCAAAAATTACTGCTATTTTAATGATATTAGACTCAATAGAAGCCGCAAGCAGAACAATAAATAATCCTACCAAAGAAAAGCTATCTTCGCTTATAGATAATATAGTAAAAAGTAAAATGGCAGAAGGTGAATTAAATGACAGCGGACTTACATTACAAGATATTGAAACCATTAAAAGAATAAGTTTACAGAAGATTTTAATTTCATTACATGAGAGAATAAAATATCCAGAGCTTCCAAAAGATATAGGCAAAGAGAATAAAGATAATAATAAAAATGAAAAAGCAGAAAATCTTGAAAAAAATATAAAAACAGATACTAAAAAAGTTTCAAAAACAAAAGAAAGATTTATTAAAAATATCAATTCTAAAAAAGAAGCTCTTAATAAAGATAAAGTAAAGAAATAGTATGAAAAAGGTTAATGTTTTTAATAATACTGATTATGATATTAATCTAAATATTTATAGATATTTTTTAAGCCATGCTGTAAAAGCTGCTAATATTGATGGAGAAGTGAATTTAGTTTTTTCTAATGATGATTATATAAGAGGCTTAAACAAACAATTTAGAAATAAAGATAAAGCAACCGATGTATTAACTTTTCCTATGGGTGAAGCTAATGATGGAGGGGATATTGTTATTTCTTATGAGTGGGTTTTAGATAGATATAGCGAAGATAAAATAAAGATGACTGTCATCAAATTAATAGTTCATTCTATACTTCATTTACAAGGTGTACATCATAATTATACAGAAAAATCTCTTAAAAAAAATTATAAAAGAATGAGAGAATTATATAAAAAAATACTTGAACATATAAAAGGGAATTATAATAATGCCAATAAAAAAGATATTAAAAAAGATAGTTAAAAAAAATAAAGATAATTATAATGATAAGAATCATTATATTAATTTAAGTTTATTAACAGAAGAAGAGAGAGAGATTGTAATAAACACCATTGAACTTAAAAGTAAAAATGTAAAAGATATAATGATACCTAGAGTTGATGTGAATATGCTTCATATAGATACAAGTTATGAGAAGGTAATTAAGGCTTTTAATAGGGATAGAAACTCTAGGATACCTGTTTATAAAGATGGTATAGATGATATTGTAGGTGTTTTGTATGTTAAAGATTTGGTAGATATAGATGAAAAAACTTTTAATCTAAAAAAGATAATACACAAGGCTTTTTTTGTACCTATATCTATTTCACTTATGGAGCTTTTGAAGAATTTTAGAACTAAACAGATTCATATTGCTATGGTTGTTGATGAGTATGGCGGATTTTCGGGTATTGTTAGTATGGAAGATGTACTTGAGGAGATTGTGGGAGATATTAGAGATGAGTTTGATGAAGATGATGATGAGGAAGTGAAGAGTAATGATGATGGAAGTTTTTTAGTTGATGCTAGAATGAGAATAGAAGAGATAAATAAATATGGAATACTTCCAGATATACCAGATGATGATGCTGATACTGTGGGTGGATTTTTATTTTCTTATCTTGGAAGGCTTCCAAAGAGAAATGAGGCTATTAAATATAATGGTTATTCTTTTACTGTTGTTGGAAAGAGCGGAAATATTGTTACAAAGATTAGAATAGAAAAATTAAATAGTGCTAATGAAGATTCAGAAGAAGAAAATAAAGAAGATGAAGATAATATTGAAAATGATGATATATAAAACAACATTTTTTAATAAATAAAAAACTATAACAAAAATATAGTATTAGTAATTATATTATTCAAATATTATTCTTTAGGTATTGATGTTGGATATTCTCCGTTAAAACAACCTATACAATAGTTAGTTCCGCCTAAAGCTTTAAACATATCTTCTATAGATAAATATTCCAAAGTATCAGCATTAATTTCTTTACGAATTTCTTCTACAGAGAGTTTTGCTCCTATAAGTTCTTTTTTGGAAGATATATCAACACCATAATAGCAAGGGTTTTTTATAACAGGTGAAGCTGACCTAAAATGCACTTCTTTAGCACCTGCTTTTCTCACTATATCAATAAGTATCTTACTTGTAGTACCTCTTACGAGTGAATCATCTATTAATATAACTTTTTTACCGTCTATAAGATGTTTTAAAGGATTGAATTTTAATTTAACAGTTTCTTCTCTGCTTGACTGTTCAGGCATAATAAATGTTCTTCCAATATATCTGTTTTTAACCAAACCAATGCTATAAGGAATACCGCTTTCTTTTGCAAATCCCAATGCGGCAATAGTTCCAGAGTCTTGTACACCTATTACAATATCAGCATCTACTGTATTTTTTTTGGCAAGTAAAACACCTGTTTGAAATCTTACATTATATACGTTAATGCCGTCTATATTGCTTTCTGGTCTTGCAAAATATATATGCTCAAATGCACAAGGATAATTTTTTAATTTAGTATTTTTATATTTTATAGATTGAATACCATTATCATCTATAATCACCATTTCACCTGCTTCTATATCGCGTACAAATTTAGCCCCAACAGCATCTAAAGCACAAGATTCAGAAGCTAAAAAATAATCACCATTAGAATTAGTTCCTAATGATAAAGGACGTATTCCATGAGGGTCCCTAACTCCAATTAATTTTCCGTCTACCACTATAACCAAAGCAAAAGCTCCTTCAATTATATTGATAGTCTCTTTTATTCCGTCTATAAAATTATTTACAGTTTTTCTTGCTATTAATTTAATTATCACTTCGCTGTCTGAAGTAGCATTGAATGTAGCTCCTTCTTGTTCTAATTTATCTCTTAATTGATATGCATTAGTAAGGTTGCCGTTATGTGCTATAGCTATTTGACCTAATCTAAATAGGTTCTCAAGAGGCTGAGCATTTTCTATTTTGCTTGCTCCTGTAGTAGAATATCTTACATGTCCTATAGCAATATTTCCTTCTGTTTCTTTTGGTATGTTACTAGAAAATAAATCTGAAACAAGTCCCATAGATTTATAAGTAAATAAATGTTTATAATTTGATATTGTTATTCCAGCACTTTCTTGACCTCTGTGCTGAAGAGCATATAGTGCATAGTTAAGAGTTTTTAATATATCTTTTTTTATTTCTTTTGAGTATATACCAAATACTCCGCATTCTTCTTTAGGTTTGTCGCATTTAAAAAAATCATTCATATATATTTCAACCAATTTTTTATTTTTTTTGATTTGTATATATTATAATTAATTAGTGTTTTACACAATAGAGTTATTGAAGAATTTTATTGTTTATTTAATTAGTTTCAGTTTGTTTATTTATGGTTGTTTCTGGTACTTTTACTCTTTCTTCTTTTTCATTTAATGTTGTTATAGTTGTTCCTTCTATAGTAGCTTTTGTATTATCTTCAAATATAATCATATAATTATACACTGTGCTTGAGTTTTCTTGATAAGATGTAATATATGATATTGTATAATAGTGTACATTATTTTTTATATCTTTATATATGTTTGATGCTGGTATAGGATCATTATCTATGGTTATTGAGCCGTCTTCATTAATAACTACAGTTATATTTTTTTCTTCAGTTGTATTTTCTGTATCTTCTCCTCCAGGTGGAGGTTGTGTTATAGGTGGGAGGTTTGGATTATCTTCTTCTTTTATAGTTCCAATCCAAGTTCCTATAAATCTATTATCTACACCAGTGCCAGTAATATTTTCTAATTTACAGCTAATTAGTATAGATGTAAAAATAATTATTTTTAATATATTTTTCATAGTTTATATTAATATCGACTTTTTTATTTAATTTTTTATATTTACATAATTTTAATTAGTTCTGAATAATTAAAATATATAAAAAATTGTTTAATATGTTAGATAATATTTTTAAAATGTGAAAAAAATATTCTAAGTAATAGTAGTTAGTATGAATTTATCTCAAAGTTATTGACATTTTTATGTTTTTGTCGTAAAATAGCTATGCATAATTTATTGATTTATTGGTATTTTTGAATGTTTGATAATTTAACAAAATCTATATCTAACGTGTTCTCCAAATTACGCGATAAAAAAGTATTATCTGAAAAAGATATAGAAGATACCCTCATAGGCATCAAAGAAGCTCTATTATCAGCAGACGTATCATTAGAAGCAGCCGATAAATTTTTAGAAGAAGCCAAAAAAAGAGCCATAGGTAAAGAAAGATTAGAAAATGTAGACCCTGCTAATCAATTTGTAGCCGATGTTCATGATACATTAGTTTCTATGATAGGTGAAGGTGAAAGTGGTCTTAAATTAGAACCAGTAGAAAAAACAACAGTTACACTTCTATTCGGTTTACAAGGTTCTGGTAAAACTACAACTTCTGCTAAATTAGCAAAATACTATAAAGATAAAAGAAGAGTTTTTCTCGTTGGTCTTGACGTACATAGACCTGCCGCTATGGAGCAATTAGCAGTATTAGCTAAAGAGGTTGGTGTTCCTTGTCATATAGATACAAAAGAGAAAAAGCCTTATAAAATATTAAAAAGAGCTATGTCTATCGCTAAAAAAGAGCAGTACAATATGATTATTGTAGATACTGCAGGACGTTTAGAGATAGATGAAGAGATGATGCTTGAACTTAGGCGAGTTGTTAATTCTGTTGATGTTACAGAAAAATTACTCGTTGTGGATTCTACAGCAGGTCAGAGTGTATTTGATGTTGCTAAGAGCTTTCAAAGCAATATTGGCATAAATGGTGTAATACTTACTAAATTTGATTCTGGTGTTAGAGGCGGTGCTGCTTTATCACTTCGTTATGCAACAGGCTCTTCAGTTAAATTTATAGGTACTGGTGAACATTTAGAAGATATAGATGTATTTGATGCGAAAAGAGTTGCAGGTCAAATACTTGGAATGGGTGATATAGTCAAACTTGTTGAGAAGGCTCGTGCTGCTATAAGTGAGAAAGAAGCTCAAGAAATGCTTCAAAAAGTTATAGAAAATAATTTTGATTATAATGACTTTTTAAAACAAATAGATGCTACAACCAAAATGGGCGGTATATCTAAGATGACTTCTATGATACCAGGAATGGCTAATGTGGATAATGAATTAATAAGCAGAGAAGAACAGAAGTTTGTAAAATATAAAGCTATTATACAATCAATGACTAAAAAAGAGCGTCTTGCTTTGTTCCCTTTAAACAATTCAAGAAAGATGCGTATAGCTAATGGTAGTGGCCAGAGTATTTATGATGTAAATCAGCTAATAAAGCAATTTACAATGATGAAGAATATGATGGGCAGTACTAAGAAAATGAATAAATTGGCAAAATCCCTAGAGGGCATAGGTATGTCTATAGAAGATTTAAATAAATTAATGTAATAATTTGGAGGAAAGAAAGGTGGTAAAATTAAGATTAAAACGTATAGGTCGCAAACATGAACCTCATTATCGTGTAGTGGCAACAGATTCTCGTTTTCCACGCGATGGTCGTTTTATAGAGGAGTTGGGTTGGTTTAATCCTAAGGCTAAAGAAGTTCTATACAAATTAGATTTAGAGAACATAAAGAAATGGCTCTCTAATGGTGCACAGCCTACTTATGCAGTTAAGAGTATTCTTATAAAAGAAGGGCTAATGGAAAAAGATAAAGGTGCTCCGCTTGATAGAAAACAAAAAAGAGCATTAAAAAATCCTGAGAAAAGACGTAAGAATCGTACACAAGCTAAGCCAGAAGTAACAACAGAAGAAAGTAACACTGAGGCTTAATATATATTATAATAAAAGGAGTGTGCTATGACGGAAGAAAAAGAGCTTATTGAGTACCTAGCTAAAAAGCTAGTTGATGAGCCTGATGGGGTTAGTGTTAAAGTAATCGAAGGTGAAAAAAGTACTATTCTCGAACTAAAGGTTAATCAAAGCGACATAGGCAAAATAATAGGTAAGAGAGGTCGTATAGCTCATGCTTTACGAACTATTCTTTTTGCTGCTTCTATGAAAAGCGGTAAACGTGTTATGCTTGAGATTATTGACAATTGAAAATTTTTTATTCAACTATCACTAGTGTGCATGGCTTAAATGGAGAGGTGGAGTGTACTTTTATTGATAAAAGTTATTTTGCCTCTCTTCCTTTTTTAAATAATAATATTAACATATATATTGATAATCAAGAATATAAGATAACAAATATCAAGAAAAAAAATAAATCTTTTGTTTTCAAATTAGAAAAAATAGACAGTATAGATGATGCCAAAGCTCTAATAGGAAAGGACATTTATATTGATTATGAGAATCTTCCTTCTTTAGATGATAATAGTTTTTATGAGGCTGAAATTATAGGCTATAATGTAATAGATTCTGATGGTAAGCTTTATGGTAAAATAGTAGATTTATACTCTCTGCCTTCCAATTATGTTTTTGTTATTTCTTTAGCAGATAGCAAAGAGGAAATTTCTATACCGTTTGTTGGTGCATATTTTGGTAAAATAGATAAAATTAATAGAGTTTTAGAGATTATAGAGAAACCTATAGTTGATGAAGAGTAAAAGTAACTGCATTTTTACACAAATATACATTTATTACTTTATAGATATTAAAAAGATACAAAGCTAAATCATTTGCACTTTTTGGTTCTTTGACGAAGT
>NZ_SRZM01000078.1 GCF_019402445.1 Brachyspira pilosicoli | reverse complement strand
TGCAACTTTTTTGAGCGACAAAAAAGTTGAATAAAATAAAAACATAGATTACAAAATATATTCGTTTAAATTATACTAAAAAAATTAGAAAATATAAAAATTGACAAAACCTCAAATCTTTTGTATAGTTTAAACCTAAAGGAAATAAATATGTTTAGAGATAGCACCATAACAACCAAAGATATACTAAAATCTGTTAGGCAGATAGAAATAAAAACTTCGCGTATAGTAAACTCTTATTTTGCTGGGCAGTATCATTCTGCTTTTAAGGGGCATGGTATAGAGTTTGATGAGGTGAGAAAATATAATATTGGCGATGATGTGAGGGCTATGGATTGGAAGGTGAGTGCGAGGTATAATGAGCCTTTTATCAAGAGATTTAGAGAAGAGAGGGAGCTTAATGTTGTTATATTAGCTGACTTTTCTGCTTCTACCGATTTTGGACTTACAAAAACTAAACATAATCTTATTGTAGAGCTTAGTGCTTTGCTATCTTTTTCTGCTCTTAAAAACAATGACAAAGTAGGGCTTTTAATATTTACTGATACTGTTGAAAAGTTTATTCCTCTAAACAAAGGAAAAAATCATGTGCTTAGAATTATTAGAGAGCTTATAGAGTTTGAACCCAAAAGTGCTGAAACTAATATTGCTAATGCTTTAGAATATTTTAATAAGATACAAAAAAGAGATAGTATTACATTCCTTATAACAGATGCATGTTCTGATTTACCGAAAAAACAGATAGACATTACAAGAAAGAGAAATGATTTTGTGGTTTGTTTAGTTAATGATAGATTAGAATATGAAATGCCTCATTTGCTTGGCACGTTAGTTTTATCAGATTTAGAGAATGATGAGTATGTTTATTTTGATATGGGGAACAAGAATGTGAGAGAGGCTTATATCAATGAACAGAGTAAAATGCTTGAAGATAAATTACAGTTTTTGAAAAGAAATTCTATAGAAAATATAGTATTAGATACATCTAGTAATTATATTAATGATGTTATGAAATTTTTTATCAAGAGAAGAAGATAGCGATTTTTGCTTGCTTTAATGATTAGTTAATTATATAAAAAATAATACTCTTTATTTTATATAAGTAGTAGAATATAAAAATGCAGTCTTTTTGCTTCTTTGGGTCACCAAAAGAAGTGGGGTGCGGGGCAAAGCCCTGCAAATATCTTATTAAAATAAATGTTTTTTACAAAAAAATTAAGTTAATTTTATTGTTCTTTTTCTCGCAACTATACGCTATGGACTTCATAAAATAACCAAAAAGTGCAAGTTTAAGAAACTAATACTAATTATATTTTATATAAAAAAAGGAAACAGCGTTATTTACTGCTTCCTTATTTTATTTTTTAGATTATTTATTTTAATTATCTTCTTTTAATGAATTTTCCTATAGGTATAAAGTCAGCAGGGTTTAATGCCACACCGTTTCTTCTTACTTCAAAATGTAAATGGCTTCCTGTAGAATTACCAGTGCTTCCCATTCTTCCTATCATTACTCCAACGCCCACATTAGCACCAACTGTAGTAGTGATTTTATTTAAGTGTCCGTAGTATGTAGTATATCCTTTATCATGACGAACTATAACCAAATTTCCAAAACCGCCGCTGTATCCTGCAAATATAACCTTTCCTTTTCTAGCAGCATATATAGGAGTGTTTAATCCGCCAGGTATATCTACACCTAAATGTTTTCTTCTTACTCCTGTAATTGGATGTACTCTATATCCAAATACACTGCTTATTCTTGTTACAACTGTAGGTAAGCTGAACATTTGACCGAATTTATCTATTCTTTCATCTAATGTATATTTAGCACCAGGTAAAAATATTTCATCTCCAGTGTTGATGTTATCTCTGTCTATTTTGTTAAAGCTTAATACTCTGTTAATTTCAACATCATATCTGTCGCTAATCTCTTCTAAAGTTTCATTTTTCTTAACAACATAAAGCAAACCATTTCTATTTGGTATCATTATAGTCTGTCCAGGTCTTAATTTGTTTGCATTGCTTATTTTATTAACGCTTACTATAGTATCTAAATTAGCACCTATTTTTTTTGATATACTACTTAAGTTATCGCCTTCTTCTATTGTATATTCATCATATTTAAGACTGATAGTACCATCACTTACAAGCGAATTATCAGAAACTAAATAATCATAAAAAGCATCAGATGCCTTTTCTATAGAAGCAACAGGTGTAGAAGTAACTGCTGGTATATTTTTTATATCTTCTTCTGTAACAATATTATTAGTTTCTATTTTCATTTCTTTTACTTCATCTAATATTTTATTATATACTTCAGATGTAGTTTTGGAGTCATCTGTATTTTGAGCATATAAATTATTGCTAGAATTTCTTTTTGAACCAAGTATTAAAAAATTAATGAGAACTATAAACATTATAAATGATATTGCTATTAATAATGATTTCTTTAAAAAATATGGAAAAAGGTTTTTATCACTATCTTCTATTAGGTATTGTTTTATTTTTTGTATAATATTTTGTTTTCTTCTTACTCTTGTGTATTTAAATTTTTTCATGGTAATTAGT
>NZ_SRZM01000077.1 GCF_019402445.1 Brachyspira pilosicoli | reverse complement strand
ATAATATTATTATTTTCTTTATGGGATATATAACAATGTATTTAAAAAACAAAGCAAAAAAAATATGGTTATCTATAACATCTAATATCAATCATGACAAATTAGAATCTTTACTTTTAAAAACTAAAGAAATATTTAATACTATGCAAGCATCGGATAGACTTTATTTATTTAAAGACAAAATAGAAATATTTATTAGTATGATAAAGGACTATATATCTGGTAATTATAAAAATGTTCCTTGGAAAGTAATATCTGCAATAGCGGCGTCGCTGCTTTATTTGCTTCTTCCATTTGATGCTATAGCAGATTTTTTTCCATTAATAGGATTATTAGACGATGCTTTTATTATAGGGTTATGTATAAAATCTTTTAATGATGAGATAGAGAAGTATAGAGAATGGAAATATGGCATTTATGATTATACATATATAGATGATAAAGAAAAATATAAAAAAGAGTCAGAAGAAACATCTAAAGAAAACGAAGAATAAAAAATTACGCGTCTGAGAGGATTCGAACCCCCAACCGACGGAACCGAAATCCGCTGCTCTATCCAATTGAGCCACAGACGCTTTTTAAATTTAATTAATAGTAATGATTAATTATCGGTAAATATTTTTATTATTATAGTTTAGGAGCAAATCTTAAACCCAATTGCAAACCCAAATCAAAACTATCAACACTTGTATATTCATTGTCTATAGTACTTTTTTGAGCAAGACCAAAATCATAACCTAAATAAGCCCCAACATTCAAAGCCATTTTAGAGCCGAAATATATAGAATAATCAAAAGTAAGTTTAATATACGGAATAACATTTCTGCTAAACTGTTCTATATCTTTTCTTTTCAAATCATATTTAAATTTTTCATTTACTCCAAAAACAGTAGCATCTGTCTCATAAGTAGCAGCAACAGGTATCTTAACACCAGCACCAACACCTATAGCAAATTGACCAATATTGATTTTAGGTAGTAAACCAACTTGAAAGCTATGAGTATACATGTTTAAATTCATTTCAGTTTTCTGACCTAAAATTTCAGACTGAAGTAAATACATTTTATAGCTGTCATAACTATAACCAAACTCACCCAATATACTAATACCCAATTTACCAATACCTATCATATACCCAATTTGAGCAGTAACTCCAGAATCAAACCCTACCTTACCTTTATCAGATAAAGCCTCATAAGTACCAGTAGGCACACCAATAGATAAACCTAAAGGCACATTAATTATAGCTTCAAAACCGCTAGCAGCAAATACTGATATATTGCTTATAGCAAGAATAGAAAATATTAATAATAATTTTTTAACTTTTTTCATTTTGTACCCTCCATAATAGAAATGTTATATTAAAGAGGAAAAATATCAAGTATGATTGTTTTTTTATTTAGAAAGGGCGAAAGACGGGACTTGAACCCGCGACATCCAGATCCACAATCTGGCGCTCTAACCAACTGAGCTACATTCGCCATAATAATAAAGAAAAAAAAGAGTCTTTTTATTTAAGACCCTATACGCGCCAGACAGGAATCGAACCTGTAACCTACTGCTTAGAAGGCAGTTGCTCTATCCAATTGAGCTACTAGCGCATTCGGGATGGTGAGACTCGAACTCACAACCCCCTGCTCCCAAAGCAGGTACGCTAACCAATTGCGCTACATCCCGTTAAATATGTTTTTCAATTATATATTAATTTATTTTTTTGTCAACTAATTTATTATATTATTTTTATTTGATAAAATACTAAAAACTTGACTTATTAAAAAAAAAATATATCATAAGTCTTTATAAGGTTATAATGATTATGTCTAAATATATACTGCCAGAAAATGATATCATAAGAACTGCAAATTGGATAAGCAATTTTCTAATAAGAGAAGGATATCATATCGATTATACTCTTCAAAGCCTAAAAGAAATTGATAAGTTCTTCAAAGAAAAAATAAATAAAATATTGGAAAATGATGATAATAATAGAAACTTTATATTTGCTATAGCAACATATATTGGAGAAATTATTAAAATACATTTTGATGGCAAATGGGTAATTTCTAGAGAAGTTGATTTAGACGATGAAGCTATAGGAATAGATTTTAAAAATCATAGCACTATATATCCGCTTAATATAACATTAGAGCTCATTCAAAAACAATATACACTAAAGCAATATATAAAAGAAAATTTTAATACAGATATTTAAAAAAGGACTTCTCTTATGATGAGTTTGAATGAAATATTAGATGATATTAAAAAATCGTATATCATACTCGACTTAAAAGCAAATAATAAACAAGAAGCTATAAGTGAAATGCTTATACATGCAGAATCTAATGGACTTAGAATAAATATATCTAAAACTATAGAGTGTATGTTTAAAAAAGAAAATATTATATCAAGCGGTTTAGGTTATGGTGTGGCTTTTCCTCATTTAAGGACTAAAGAAGTTCAGGAAAATGAATTAATATTTGCAATATCAAAACCAGGTATTAACTATTATGCACTAGATAAAAAGCCTGTTCATTTGCTTACTATGTTTTTAACTCCTATAGATAAAAGCGATAAATATTTACAATTATTATCTCTTATGACAAAGATATCAAAATTAAGTATGTATACTGTATTATTATTAGAATCAAAAACTCAAGAAGAGTTTAAAGATAAATTATCAAATATGGTAAAAGACATTATAGGTGGTAAATAAAATGAGAAAAGTAACTGCTATAATACCTGCTAGATATGATTCTACAAGATTTCCAAAAAAGCTTACTTATGAATTATTAGGTAAGCCTATAATCATTGCTGTATATGACAATGTTAAGGCTACTAAAGATATAAATGATGTTATAGTGGCAACAGATTCTAAAGAGATAATGGACATATGCGAAAAGAATAATGCTAAAGCAGTTATGACTTCGGTGCATCATACTTCCGGCACTTCAAGAATAACAGAAGTTGCCAAAAACATAGATTCTGACATTATTATTAATGTTCAGGGTGATGAGCCATTAATTAACGAAGATATACTTAAACCTGTTATAGATGCTTTTGATGATGAAGATGTTGATATAGCTACTTTAAAAACAAAAATTGATGATTATAGCCCTTTAATTAAAGATGAAAATGCAGTTAAGGTGGTATGCGATTATAAAGATTATGCAATGTATTTTTCAAGGGCTACTATTCCGCATAAAAGATTTGATAATGATATATTAGTTAAATATTATAAACATATTGGAGTTTATGCTTTTAGAAGAGAGGCTCTTTTAAAAATAGAAAACTTACAAGAATGTGAATACGAGAAAATAGAGAAGCTTGAGCAATTAAGATGGCTTTATCATGGAATGAAAATTAAAGTATTAGAAACTAATCATTTTATACATGGAATTGATACAAAAGAAGATTTAGAGATTGTTCAAGAGTATTTAAAAAAAGAGGCATTAATAAAATTAGGAAATAATGCTTAAAAAATTTTTTGCTGTTGTTTTTAATATACTATTTCCAAATCATTGCATCATATGCAAAAATATTATTCAAAGCGATAAAATAAATTATATATGCTTAGATTGCATTAATAAATTAAGCTATATTCATAGAGATGATTATATAAGATGCAATCGCTGCGGAAGAGTGATAGATACAGAAAATTCAACTTGTATATGCTCATACGAAAACATTTATTTTAATGAATGTAAATCAATGCTTTATTATGATGATAAAACAAGTAATTTAATTCATAAAATGAAATTTAGCCATAGATATTTAATTTGTAAAGATTTTGCTGCCATGCTTTCTTTTTATTATAAGGACTATATTAATAAATTTGATGCTGTTTCGTTTGTGCCTCTTGGAAAAAACAGACTGCTTGAAAGAGGCTATAATCAAAGCGAACTTATAGCAAGACAAATATCTAAAATAATAAATATACCATTAATAGAAAATATAATAATTAGAAAAAAAGAAAGTAAGCCTCTTAGCATGATAAAAGGAAAAGAGCTTAGAGAGAAAGCAATAAAAAACGCTTTTAAAATAAACAAAAAATATAAATTTGATAAAAGCAAAAAAATAAATATCTTGATAATAGATGATGTATTTACAACAGGTTCAACTTTAAATGAGATGTCATTAGAATTAAGAAAATTAGAGTTTATAGAAAGAATAGGCGTACTTACGGTAGCGTCAGCGAGATAAAAAATTAGTTTTTATTTTTTATTATTCTCGGGGACTAGCCCCCCCCTGCGAAGCGTGCCCTTAGAGTACACACCCCCAGTTCTTTTACGACCGAAGGAAGTGC
>NZ_SRZM01000076.1 GCF_019402445.1 Brachyspira pilosicoli | reverse complement strand
TTCCTATACTTGGAGCTGTAAAAAAATTAGAAAAATTAAATGGTGAAGAGAGTTATGTAGTATCATCTATATTGGAGAAACTTACTTCTTCAAATATAGAAGCTAATATAACAGATATAAAATTTGATTTGATAAAAGAGTATGGAAAGAATATTTCAAATTTCAATTATGAAACAACTATTAATAATTATGAGCTTATAGTTCTAATAATGAATGAATTAAAGATAATATCAACAAAAACAGAAACTAAAGCCATAAGTTTAGAAAATAGTTTAGAATTAATAAAGAAGTATTATTCTTCAAGACAATATTTAAAAGTTATATTAGAGTGTAACAAAATAAAAGACAATAATGAAGAGATTTTAAATATAAAATTAGATTCTATATATAAAATATTAATAAAAGAAGTATCCAAAACTAAAGACTATAAAGAAATTGCAAAGATATATTTAATGAAAAGAGATTATGATAAATCTATGAAATATTTAAATAAATATTTTGAAGAGCATTCTAATAATAAAGAATTGTATAGGTATAAAAATAGGTTAAAAGAGCAATATGATAAGATAAAAAAATATCAGGATAAAATATCGAAGCAGATAGATAAAACTAAAGATAATAATAAAAAAGAGTATTTAGATTTTTTGAATGATTTTTGGGGACTTTATTTAAGTAAGATTAAATAAGGTATGTAATTTTTGGAGAGTATATAATGAATAAATTAGGATTAGTTTTAGGAGGAGGGGGAGGACTAGGAAGCTATGAGATAGGTGTGTGGAAAGCTTTAAGGGAGTATAATATTGATAAACAGATAAAGGCTATATCGGGTGCTTCTGTGGGAGTATTAAATGCATGTTTAATGGCACAGAATGATTACACTATAGCTGAGCATATTTGGACTAATGAAATAGAAGATAAGATATTATCCAAAAAAAAGTTAGACAGCAAAAATAAAAGTATATCAGCAAATGGGATATTTAGCAGAGAGGGATTGCTTGAGATTATAGATAAATATTTAAATATAGAAACTGTATCAAATTGCGAGTATCCTATATATGCTGCGGCAGTTAATTTACATAGCATTGATGTTGAATATTTTAAGCTTAATGGAAAGAGTGTAAAAGAGATAAAAGAGATAATGATGGCTACTAGTGCTATACCGATAATATTTGGAAGGCAGAAAATTAATGGAGTTGATTATATTGATGGGGGAGTTGAGTTCTTAAATGGAAACAATTTGCCTCTTACTCCTTTATATGAATATGGATGCGATGAGATTATAGTTGTTAATTTATATAGAGATGCTATAGTTGAAAAGTCTAAAACTTGTAAGGTTTATGAGATAGTTCCTAATGAAGATATAGGAACTTTTACTAATGGAGGATTGGATTTTAGTTTAGATGGGGCAATGTATAGGATAGATAGAGGGTATATTGATACTATGGAGATATTGAAGGCAGTGTTTGAGTTTAAAAGTATGGAAGATGAAATTAACTATATGAGCGATAAAATTAAAGATTATAATATAAAAAGCTACAATGATAGAAGGAAATTAAAAAGCGAATTGTATAGAGCTATAGATGATTTAAAAATAGATGACTAATCAAATATGGAGCAGAAAATGAAAATTTTATTTATAAGACATGGTCAAACAAAAAATAATGCAGAGCAAAGATGGCTTGGTTCTACAGATGTTTCACTTTGGGATAATGGTATAAATGCTTTATTAAAAAATAAAAGCATAGTAGATAAATATAAACCTTTTGAGAAATTATATTCAAGCCCCATGAAAAGATGCACAGAAACGGCTAAAATATATTTTGATGATATGGATTATGAAATTTTAAATGATTTAAGAGAGAGAAGTTTTGGAGATTTTGAGGGCATGACTTATAATGAACTAAAAGATAATTTTTATTATAAAGAGTTTATTAAGAGTTCTTGGAGAAGTGAAGTACCTAATGGAGAGCTAGCTAATAATTTTTTTAATAGGGTCTATAATGTATATTTAAATATAATAGAAGATATGAAAAAAAATCATTTAAATTATACTGCTGTAGTTACACATGGCG
>NZ_SRZM01000075.1 GCF_019402445.1 Brachyspira pilosicoli | reverse complement strand
ATTATTAGGTTATTAAGTATAGATGAAAAGAATAATATTATTTTTTGTTATAATTATTTGTATCAATTCTTGTTATGATATAGCGTATGTTGGTATATCAAGCAGATATGAAGGTACATTTAGAAGTAGACAAAAAGTTTTGGGTGAAGGATATGATAAATATTTATATGCTAATGTAAGAAGCGGTGGATTGATTTTATATTTTGGTGGTGAAAATGATAAAGATGCAGTTGAAATGCCAGGACTTGAACGTATAGAGTATATGAATTTTATAGGTGATGGTAATGTGTACAATTTTTCTAATAATGATTCTGTAGGTAAACTTGTTTTTCGTTCTGATAATCAAGTTGAAATTACTGTAAAAGGTCAAGGTGTTTTTAATTTTGATAATATAGTTTGTGATAAATTAAATTAAATTATACTACATAATACCGATAATATAGAAAATATATGGAGAGTAATTATTATTATGAAAAAAATATTGTTAATAATGCTATCAATTATGTTTGTTGTTTTATCTTGTAAATCTCCAAGCATTCCTATAGAAAAGAGTGGTGTTTTTACAAGTGCTAAAGTAGTTAATGCTAATTCTTATCTTAGTGTGTCATTTGATGGAAAAGGATTTAAATTATTTTATTCAGATAAAGATGGTCAAGCAACTGGTAAAGAAAATACAGTTACGGAAAGTGATATCAAAGGAGAAGACCCTAATTACACTTTTCAAACAGGGGTTATAGCAGGTTCTATACAATTTATTTCTGAAAAACTTATAAAAGTTACAGTTACTTTTAACGATGAAGCTACTACTTTAAAAGATATTTTATGCTATAGTAAAAGTTGATATATTTTATCTTTCTTGAAAACTTCATTTTTTTTTACTATACTTATTTATATAAAATAAATAAATTAAGTAATAAAATGTTTGGAGTTTTTTATGAGATCATATAATACAGTAGCTTTAATTTTAGGTGGTGGTAGAGGTACAAGGCTCTATCCTCTTGTTAAAGATCGATCTAAACCTGCAGTATCGTTGGGCGGTCATTACAGAATGATTGATATACCTGTTTCTAACTGTATAAATAGCGGTCTTAGAAATATATATGTTATTACTCAATTCAATAGTGCTTCTTTAAATAATCACATTTATAATGCTTATAGATTCGACAACTTCTCTGGCGGACATGTTAGTATATTGGCAGCAGAGCAAACTGACACTAATATAGATTGGTATCAAGGTACTGCTGATGCTGTAAGAAAAAATCTTGCCCATTTTGATAATGACTATGTTAATAATGTTTTAATACTTTCTGGGGACCAGGTTTATCGTATGGATTATAATGTTATGGTAAGACATATGCTTGAAACTGGTGCTGACATAGTTGTAGGCACTGTTCCTGTTATACGTGAAGATGCTAAAGGTTTTGGTGTAATGCTTGTTAATAAGAGAGGGCAGATTACTAACTTCCAAGAAAAGCCTAAAGAAGATGATGTGTTAAATTCTTTGAAGTTAAGTGATGAACAAAAAAAGATGTTTGAAATAGAAGACCCTAAAAAAGAATATTTGGCTTCTATGGGTATATATGTATTTAGGAGAAATGTTTTAAAAGAGCTTCTTAGTGATGTTTCTATGATAGATTTTGGTAAAGATATTATTCCTGAAGCTATCAAAAAATATAAAGTATTCAGTTATGCTTTCCAAGGTTATTGGGAAGATGTAGGTACTATTAAGGCTTATTTTGATGCTAATATATCTTTTGGAAGCAAAAACCCTCCTTTTGATTTTTATGATGAAGATGCTCCTATATATACTCATGTTCGTTATTTGTCTCCTTCAAAAGTTGAAAAGGCTACTATTACTTCAAGTATCATTGCTGATGGTTGTAGGATAGAAAATGCTACTATCAAAGAGTCAGTAATAGGACTTCGTTCGGTTATACAGAGCGGTTCTACTTTAGAAAAGGTTATTATGATGGGTAGTGACTTCTATGAAACTAGTGATGATATAGAAAGGTTAAATGTTAAGCATTTGCCTAAAGTTGGTATAGGTAAAAAATGTACGCTTAAAAATGTTATTATAGATAAAAATGTTAGAATAGGAAATGATGTTATTATTACCAATAAAAAGAAAATACAACATCAAGACAGTGAGTTTTATTGTATTAGAGATGGTATAGTAATTATTCCTAAAAACACTATTGTTAAAAGTGGTACAGTAATATAATTTCTTAATTAGGCATTGGGTTTTTTACTCAATGCCTTTTTTATAAAAATAAATTCTATTAAAATAATTTTTAAAATAATTTTAACTCTATTGATTTTTTTAATTTATAAAGTTATTATATATTATGTTTATAAAATTATATTATATGATTATGTTAATAAGATGAAAATAAAATTTGTTCCTATCATTTTTTTATTATATATTAGTATTATATATGCAGACATAAATACTCTTTTTAATATAGGTATGGATGATGTTATAATAAACACAAATAACAAACATCAACTTTATTTTGAACAGAGCTTTGCTGGTGGGTATAATTTTATAAAGTTCAATGCAGAAACTAAATTATATTATAGAACTTCTATTTATAATGATGATAGAACAAATAAAATATTTCAAAATACTAAGCTTGATTTGGGTATAGAAAACAACTTTTCGTTATCATCAGATATGGTTGGTTTGTTTGCAGATATTAGACCATTATCTTTTTTTGGTATAAGGGTTAATGCTTATTTTAATTATATATATAATATTATGAATTTTGGATATGCTGGTTTTGATAATAATAATGTAGATTATTCATATGCTTCTTTACTTGGAATGTCAAAAACAGATGCTATGGGGGTAATTGCTGGTGTAACACCTTATTTTTTATATAAATTACCCTATGTTGTTTTTATTAATAGCACTAGTTTTAATTATGTTTTTGCTGGAGATAAAAACTACTATTATGATTCAAGAACTGCTATACTTCATAAAAAAAGCGAATTTGAAATTATGAATGACTTTTTTATACTTGCTAATATATCTCCTTTTTATATAGGTGCTTCTTATGCTTTAACTTATCTTGTAAACTCAAATATATTAACACACAAATTAGCTATAGTTGGTTTTATTAGTTTTAAATTTTTACAAAACAGACTTTCTCTTGATATATTAGCTTCTTCTGGTTTGCATGTAAAATTGCCGTATTATAATAGCACTACTTTTGTAGAAGCGAAAGCATCTTTAGTTTATAAAATTTTATAGAGTGTAGGTTTTTATGTCTAAAAGTAAATTGTTACCAGATAAATATTTAGTTATTATATATATAGCATTGCTCGCTGCTGGATTAGTTGCGATATATGGTGCACAAACAGTTCATGAACCAAATGAACCTTATTTTTATAATCATCTTAAACTATTATTAATAATGTTAGTAGTTAATTTTATAATATTGATAGTTCCAGATTTTTTTAATATTATAGATAGATTTATGCCAGCAATATTAATAGGTACTTTATTGCTTCTAATAGCTGTTTTAATATTTGGTATATCTGTTGAAGGCAGTTATGCTAAAAGGTGGTTATCTATTTTTGGAGTTTTTACAATTCAGCCTTCAGAAATAGCCAAAATAACATTAGTTTTATATTTATCTAGTGTACTTGCTAATAAAGGGGATAAGCTTAAACATGTTCGTAATGGTTTAATTCCACCTTTAATTATATTAATGTTTATATGTTTACTTATAATGTTTGAACCAGATTCTGGTACAGCATTATTATTTGCTTTAGTTGGTTTTTCTATGTTTTTTTATGGTGGAATTCCATTAAGATATTTAATGGTTACTGGTATTTTACTTGGTGTTATATTTATAATATTTATAATAAATACGCCATATATGAAAGCTAGAGTAACTTCGTATTTAACACCTCATACACAATCACAAGAAGAGATGTATCAAATTAATAGGGCTAAATTAGCTTTTAATTATGGAGGAATTACTGGAATACCTGATGAAGATATTAGAGAAGTTAGTACTCATTTACCAGCAGCTTTGACTGATTTTATTTTTGCTTCTATTGCTCAAAGACATGGGTTTATAGGGGATATTATTTTATTACTACTCTTTTTTTCTTTTACTATTAGAGGATTTATAATTTCATCTAGAGTAAAAGATTTGTTTCTAAAAAATATATCTTTTGGTATAAATATATTTATTAGTGCACAAGCATATTTAAATATGATGGTAGCAACTTTAATGCTTCCTACAACTGGTATGCCTTTGCCTTTTATAAGTTATGGTAGGAATGCTTTAGTTGTTAATATGATTATGTTTGCTATTTTATTAAAAATAACTCAAAGGAGAGAAGAATGAATGTAATTTTATCTGGCGGCGGTACAGCTGGTCATATAACACCTGCTATTTCTATATATGACCATTTAAAAAAACTTGGACATAATCCTAGACTTGTGGTGGCGGCTAGAGATTATAATTTAATACCACCTCATTATGATTATAATTATTTAGATATAAACTCTCCAGGAAATTTATTAAAAAATATTGCTTTTTTACTTAAGTTTATACCCTCAATGATAAAAGCTAATAATATAATTAAAAAACATAAACCTGAATGTATTATAGGAATGGGTGGATTTGTTTCTATGCCTATGCTATATGTGGCTAAATTAAAACATATACCTATATTTTTATGCGAACAAAACTCTATACCAGGAAAAGTTAATAAAATATTTTATAAATATGCAAAGGGGGCTTATCTTACATTTTCTAAGACTTTACAATATATGCCTAAGGGTAAAGTAATGGGAAACCCTGTTAGAGATGATTTCTTTATTGTAAATAGAAAATCTTCTAGAATTATAATGAAATTAAAAGATGATGATAGATTGCTTGTTGTAATGGGGGGCTCTCAAGGGGCATTAAAATTAAATAATATATTCTTAGATTGCATAAAAAATGTAAAAGAGAATGTAAAGAATTTGCGTATAGTATGGCTTGCTGGTCCTAAATGGGGTTCTGAAATAATAGCAAAAGTCAATGATAAAAAAATTACAGATGTAACAGTTCATAGTTATTATAAAGATATGGCTACTTTGCTTCATGCTGCTGATTTTGTGGTGTCTAGGGCTGGAAGCAGTTCTATTAGTGAGATATTGGCAGTTAATGTGCCTTCGCTTTTAGTGCCTTTCCCTTATGCTACTGATAATCATCAATATTATAATGCATTAGAATTAGTAAACAAGGATATGGCTTATTTAATGAATGAGGCGGACCTTGATTCTAAGCAATTAGGAGAGATTATAATAAAAAATTTAAATAATCAAGATAGGCTTAATGTAATGAGAGAGAATATTAGAAAGAATTATACTTCAAGAGCGGTTACTGCTATTGTTAATGATATTCTCAATATTATGGAAAACACTAAAAGAAGATAAACTATATAAAAGGAGATTAAAATAATATGATTATAGTAACAGGCGGTGCTGGATTTATTGGTTCTAATATAGTTAGAGGTTTAAACAATTTAGGTATAAGTGATATATTGATAGTTGATAATTTAAAAAATGCTTCAAAACATAAAAATTTAAATAGGGTTGTTTTTGGCGATTATATAGATAAAGAAGATTTTGATGTTTATTCTTTTGTTGAAAATAATAAGGTGGATGCTATATTTCATCAGGGAGCTTGTTCTGATACAATGGAAACTGATGGAAAATATATGATGAAAAACAATTATGAATATAGTCAGCATATTTTGCATGCTTGTTTAGAAAATAAAGTAAGATTCTTTTATGCTTCAAGTGCTTCTGTTTATGGAAATGGGGATAATGGATTTGCTGAAGATGAGAAAAACGAGTATCCGCTTAATGTTTATGCTTTTTCTAAATATCAATTTGATAGGTATGTTAATATTTTATTTAGAAATAAAAAGATTAATAGTCAGGTTGTGGGGTTAAGATATTTTAATGTATATGGTCCGCAGGAGAATCATAAAGGAAGAATGGCTTCGGTTGCTTTTCATTTATTTAACCAAATTAAAGCTGGTGAGAAAATGAAAATCTTTGAGGGAAGTGAAAATTTCTTAAGAGATTTTATACATGTTGATGATGTTGTAAGTGTGAATAATTTCTTTTTTGAAAATGAAAATATTTCTGGTATATTTAATTGCGGAACTGGTAAGGCTGAGAGTTTTGTAGAGATTGCTAAGGCTTTAAAAGAGATGTACTCTTCTTCTGAAATTGAATATATTGCTTTCCCTGATGCTCTTAAAGGAAAATATCAAAAATACACTCAAGCAGATTTAACTAATTTACAAAAAGCAGGATATACTAAAGAGTTTATGAATGTAAATACTGGTGTAAAAAAATATGCCAAAGTGCTTGAAGAGAGCAGCGGATATTTAATGTAATTTTTTAAGCGTATATTCTTTTTAAGTTTATAGCATATACTATGATAATTATGCTTAAAATAAAAAATATAAAAGATAATATAAAACTTTTTATAGATGGAAGCATAACTTCTCTATTATTTATTTTATCATAGTATATTGTTATAAGTTTTTTATTTGTAAAAGAATTGCCGCTTAGCATGTTGCTTATTGTAATTTTTTTATCATCATAAATAAAGCTATAAACTAAATATGGATACTTTCTTTTTATAAGTCCATATTCATAATAATTTGAATCTTCTATATTCGCTTGAACTTTTATAATGTCTCCTTTTTTGTATTTCATTATATTAGTAATATTAATATAATTCATTACAATAAAACAAAATAAAAATAATGAAGCCATTATTAATAGTATAATTTTATATTTAATTATTTTTTTATTCATTTACTCTTTTCTTTCTAAATATTGCTATTATAGAAATTATAATAAACAAAGCCCAAGAAACTATTGTAATATAAGCATATTTCATTGTAGGAGTAAACTCAAATACAATATTATTATCTCCAGCTTCAACATATACACCTCTAAATAATAAATTAGCTTTAAGCAATTCTTTTTTCTCTCCATTAATGCTTACGCTCCAATCTGGGCTATATCTCTCTTTTAAAACCAATACACCAGCATCAGGGGTTTGAACATTAAATACTACTTTATTATTGCTGTATTCAAGCATTTCTACTTTGTTTATAGAGTTGCTCACATTCAAAACTATATTATTCGAACTGTCTGTTATAATAGCCTCTTTTGCTAAGTTAAAATTAGGTATCTTCATTCTTCCAAGACCATCATTAAAATCTTTTGCATTATATACGCTATTTACAAACTCATATTTATTTCTATAACCATTAAGCTCATATAATACAGCAGCAGAGAAAGAATCCTGATACTCTGTTATTTTAGTGATATCATTTGCAATTACAGAGTTATCCAAATATGTAGGGCTTAATATATATCTTACTCCAAGCAAATCCATTAATCTAGGTTCATATCCTACATAATCATTAATTCTAAATGCTGAAAACATATCAGTTATTTCTTTGCTTAATCTGCTTGCTGCAGGAGGTTCTGTTAGCGGAATATTGTAATATGGCATTGTGTGTGTTGTGTATCTATATAAATAAGGGATAAGTATAGGCATTGTAGTTTCATTGCCTTCTTGTTTTAATATATGCTCTGTAATAGGGGTGCCTTCATACATTTTATCTATATTTGATTTCACTATAAATATATTTGCTGTTTGCATTAAGTCTAAAAATAGTATAGCCATAAAAGCGTATGGTAAATATTTATAATATAAATTTTCTTTGTTTGCTATTATAATATATAAAAAAGTTATTATTGTGCCTATTATTAATATGCTTATTTTGCCTGTATCATAAACTGAAAGTAAAATGAACATTATTAAAGGAGCTACTAATAAATATTTATCTTTT
>NZ_SRZM01000074.1 GCF_019402445.1 Brachyspira pilosicoli | reverse complement strand
CCAAAGAAGCAAAAAGACTGCATTTTTTAGTCTAAAATAAAGGTTGTTATCCTATAGTTTATACATATTCATAATATATTAGCTATAGTACTTGTATTTTCGCGAAGTGTGCCCCAAATGGCAAAAACTTTTTGACGAAGTACTCACAACGGTTGGGCAAAGCCACCACAAATAAAAACTTTAAATTTTTAGTATACTAATTATTCTCTTTTAAATAATTAATAAATCTCTCTGGCAAGTACACATTACTATATTCTAATGCCTTTCTAAATAAAGGAGCTATTTCTGATACTTTGAATCCCGCTATGCCGCAGCCTATCTCTGTAACAAGAAATTTCTTATCTTTGTTTTTTATAGTGAAATCTAAAAACTCATCAACATACTTTTTTATTTCATCAATGCTCATCTTTCCGCTTCTCGTATAATCAACCGTAGGAATAGCAAAAGTTTTACCCTGAAGACCAAAAGCCTTGCCATATATAGCTCCCCAATTCATAGCCATTCTTGCAGCACCACCCGCATGCATGCCTTCTGTGTTGCTTCCAAATACAAAAACTTCATTGTCTTCCAATTTATCAATATGTTTTGCTGATATTCTCATAAATATAAACCTTAATAGCGATTAGTTAATTAATTATAGCTTCATTAAATCTAAAATCTATTCTGTAAGTTAAAGTAGCCTGATCATGCACTGTTTTTAATATGGCAGCAAGATCAACAAATTTACTAGCCGTAACATATTTGTCTAATATCACCTGAACCTGATAGCCCCTCGGATAAAGTATTAAATCCTTTCCAAAAGCATTTATCTCTGAAATAAGATTATATATATCATAATTATTAGTCTTTAATTCATATAAAACACTTCTTAAATATTTTGTATAATCATTTTCTATTTTCTCATTTGTTGAAGTGATAGTTAAACCTGTAATATAAGGTACATCATAATTATATATAGAAGAATTTCTTATAATATATCCGTCATCAGTAATTTCGTATATACCATTTTGCGACTCTGCTAAAAATAAAGTCTCTCTCTCTTTTATATTAACAATAAGTAAATCTGGAAAAGATATTTTTATGCTCTCTACTTGAAGCCTGATATTTTTTTCTATTCTTTGTTTTATTTCTTTTTTTGGTATAAAAAATAAACTTTTATTATTATAATCGCTCAAATTAGCCTCTTCTATTATAGTAATTGGTGCTATTAATTTAAGACCTCTTATCTCAACTCTTAAAACCTTAGCTTTATTAAAAACAAAACCAATACCAACAATAAATATTATTATTAAAAAATATAATACTATTTTCTTAATTAATTTTTTTTGCTTTTGACTTAATTTATTTTTTTGAAGCTTTTTTCTTAATTTGCTTTCATTAAAAGTTTTATTTTTCATTTTTTATATTTATTTTTTAATTTACTTCGCATCCGGATTTAAAACCTTTCTCAGTTACCATAAGAGAAAGAGTCTCTCCATTATCTGCCAAAAGAAGCATACCATGAGAATTAACACCTCTAAACTTTTTAGGTTTTAAATTAGCAAGATAAAGCACGGTCTTTCCAACCATATCCTCTGGTTTATAATACTCAGCAATAGAAGAAACAACTACCCTTTGCTCTCCTCCGCCTATATCAACTACAAACTTTAAAAGCTTATCAGCATTTTCAACCTTCTCAGCAACAACTATTGTAGCTGTCAATAATTCTAACTTCTCAAAATCTTCTTTTTCTATATATGGTTTATGTTTATCTTCTTTAGGAGGATTAACTTCTTTTTTGTTTTCCTCAGAAGAAGCACCAATCTCTTTTTCTATATCATATCTATTAAATAAAGGCTCTCCTTTTTCTATCTTTATGCCAGCCTTTAAAGAACCCCATTTCTTAGCATCTTCCAAAGGTACACTGTCACCAAGACCTAGTCTATTAAATACCTTTTTAGGAGTCTCTACAAAAAATATTTGTAAATAAGCAGTTACTATATAATATGCCTGAAAAGATATATACATAACATTAGCTAAATGATCTCTTTTAGTTTCATCTTTAGCAAGATTCCAAGGAGCACTCTCTTCAACATATTTGTTCACCATTCTTATTACTTCCCAAATATTAAATAAAGCCTCTTGAAACTTAAAAGAGTCTAAAGCAGATTCAACATTAGCATCTAAAGTAAGCACTGCTTTTTTTAATTCTCTCTCTCTATCAGAATAAACACTCTCAACCTCTTCTGGAAGAACACCGTCAAAATATTTTCCAAGCATTGTAGTAATTCTATGCCACAAATTACCATAATCATTAGCCAAATCGCTGTTAATTCTCTTTAAGAAAATCTCTTGTGAATAAAATCCATCAACACCAAAATTAATCTCTCTCATAAGGAAATATCTTAAAGCATCAACGCCATATTTATCTATTAAAGCATTAGGATCAACAACATTTCCCCTACTCTTACTCATCTTCTTGCCATCATCAAAAAGCACCCAACCATGACCAAATACTTTTTTAGGAAGAGGTATATCAAGCATTTTAAGCATTATAGGCCATATAATAGCATGGAAACGAACAATCTCCTTACCAACAAAATGAACATCGCAAGGCCAATATTTTTTATATAGCTCATCTTCTTCACTATAACCTAAAGCTGTAATATAATTTGATAAAGCATCAATCCATACATATATACTATGCTCATTATCTATAGGGCAAGGTATACCCCATTTTAAGCCCTTACGAGTAACAGCTAAATCTTCAAGGCCAGGAAGCAAGAAATTCTTAAGCATCTCATTTTGTCTCTCTTTAGGCTCTAAAAACTCAGGGTGTTCTTTATAATAATTGATAAGCCAATCTCCAAACTCAGAAAGTTTAAGATAATAACATTCCTCTTCTTTATACTCTAATTCTTTCTCACAATCAGGGCAGTAACATTTTCCATCATCTTTTTTTACAACCTGACTCTCTGTAAAAAATGCTTCATCGCTTACACAGTAAAGACCTTTATATGAACCTTTGTAAATATATCCTTTATCATAAAGCTGCTTGAATATATTTTGTACTCTTCTTTCATGATAATCATCAGTTGTTCTTATATAATGACTATAATCTATATGAAGTCTTTTCCATAATTTTTTTGTAGCATCTACTATATTATCAACATATTCTTTGGGAGTAGTTTTAGCTTCTTCTGCTTTTCTCTGAATCTTCTCTCCATGTTCATCAGTACCTGTTAAAAAATAAACATCATAACCCATTATTTTTTTATATCTAGCCATGGTGTCTGTTGCTATAGTACAGTAACAATGTCCTATATGTAAATAATCTGAAGGATAATATATTGGAGTTGTGATATAAAATTTTTTGTCTGTCATTTATTATTTCTCCCTAAAACTATGTTTAGACAATTATACTAAAATAAATGCTTTTTGTAAAGATAAAATTTTTATATATATTTAAATAATCTTTTTTTAATCCCACCCTTTTATATTTGTTGCTTGACTTTATAATTGTTAATATTAATTATGTTTATTGCTTTATAAGAAATGTTAATACCCACCCAAGTATTATTTAAATTAAAAACCTATTTAACGCACGTTTAGTTGATTGTTTTTTATAGTTTAAATTATATTCTTAATTAGTTTATATTTAAAGCTTTACTCTGCGTGCGATTGATGATACATCAAATTTAAAAAATTTAGGGTGGGAGCTATATTTTAAGTGAAAGCTATTTAATAAAAATAAGTATAAATTTTTATTTTAAATAAAAAAGAATAATGGGCGGGACTTATAATAAAGTTCAAAAACAAAAAATAACGGCTGCAAACTTAATTTAAGTTAACAACCGTTATTATTTATTTATGTTCTAATAATTTATTATAGAACAGGACTTTCATGCATAGCTTTTAAGCGAGTCCATCTATTATCAACATCTGCTTGGAATTTATCAAGTATGTCTTGATGTTTAAGAAGGTGCTTAGTTTTACCCATTAATTTTAACCATTCAGTAACAGGTTGTTTTTTATCATCAGCTACCATATTAGTGATAGTAGTGATACCTTGTTCAACCTCATATAATGGGAAGAAACAACAATCAACAGCAGCTTTAATAATATCTTTACCCATATCATCTGGAGTTTTCCAGTTTAATGGACAAGTGATAAGAAGCTTAACAAAAGCAGTACCAACATTATTAGCATACCATTGAGCTTTAGCAGCTTTTTTAACTAAATCTAAAGGATAAGCTTCACAACCAGTAGCAATATAAGGTATATGACAACCATTAAATATTTGAGCTACGTCTTTGTGACCGAATTGTTTACCAACTTCAGCTTTACCAACGTTAGAAGTAGAAGTTCTATGTCCTAATGGAGTAGAGAATGATAATTGGTTACCAGTGTTCATGTATCCTTCATTATCATATTCTAAGATAATCATTTTGTGATTTCTAATAGCAGCACCAATAGAAGGTCCCATACCTATATCATGACCACCGTCACCAGTAACCATTATAAAAGTAGGATCTTCTGGTCCATCAATTTCTCCTCTTCTTTTTCTCTCATGATACATTTCTACAATACCAGAAAGAGTAGCAGCACCGTTTTGGAACAAGTTGTGAACATAAGTAGTTCTATAAGAGCTGTAAGGATAACCTGTAGTAACAACCATAGAACAACCAGTATGTACCAAAAGTACAACAGAACCTTCTATACCTTTCATGAAAGTATTGATACCAGAGAATATACCACAACCGTTACAAGCACCATGACCTTGAGCATAACGATAAGCTTTACCAGTTAATTCTCTAAGAGGTGGAACTTTAACATCAAGTTTATGAGTTTGTTCGTTCATAGTAACAGTGATACCAGATTTTTGGCTCTCTAAAGTTAAAGGTTCATGTATAGGTTTCATTTTAACATTAGGGTCACCCATATACTGTTCTAAGTAAGAGTGTTTTTCAACAGAACCAGCTTTAGCTAATTCTTTTAAACCTAAATCAAATAATTCTTTAGCTTTGTCAAGAGTAAACTCAGTACCACCAAGACCATAAACTCTGCTAACAATAGAAGATTTGTTGTTAGGGTCATTTTTAAGAGCAGCTCTAATCTCAGTAGACATATTACCGCCCATACCAGAATAAGTATCTTGTCTATCACCTACAACAACTACTTTAACATTAGCAAGCAATTTTTGTAATTCTTTTTCAGGGAAAGGACGAATCTGAGTAATAGCAAAAGCACCAATTTTAAGATTAGGATTAGCTTTTCTCATTTCATCAACAGCTAAAGTACCAGTTTCATAAGCAGAACCACAAAGCATTAAAGCAACTTCAGCTCCTTCCATGTTATGAGTTTCTATAGGAGAGTATTTTCTTCCAGAAAGAGAAGCAAACTCTTCAAATACTTCAGCAATAATAGCTCTAGAATCTTCTAAAGCTTGAGAAAGTTGTAATTTACTACCTGTTAATTCATCTTCGTTCATGTAAGGTCCAATAGTAACAGGGTTTTTAGTAGGCTCAACAGAAGTAACTTCAGGAGTATATTTACCTAAGAAATCTTGAACATCTTTATCATTTTTGAAAAGGTGGATTTTTTTCTTTTGGTGAGAAGTAAAGAATCCGTCAGAAGAAACAATGATAGGAAGTTTAGCTTTCTCAGCAATTTTTAATGCAAATATATTGAAGTCATAAACCATCTGAGTAGTATGAGCCATAATGATAATCCAACCAGTGTTAAGAGCCATCATTATGTCAGATTGGTCACATTTAATATCTAATGGACCAGAAACAGTTCTGTTTACAACGTTTAATACCATAGGGAATCTTGTACCAGCTTGAACAGGTAATTGTTCCATAGCAAAAAGCAAACCGTTAGCAGAAGTAGCATTGAATACTCTTCCTCCTGCAGTAGTAGCACCATAACAGATACCAGCAGCACCATGTTCACCGTCACCAGGAATCATGCAAACAGTATGTCTGCCATTAGCTTTCATTTCATCTAAGTACTCAGCAATTTGAGTAGATGGAGTGATTGGGTAATAACCCATAACGTGATAATTGATTTGAGCGGCTGCAATGGCTGCTAATTCATTACCACTTTCAAGTATGTTTTCTTGCTCAGCAAGATTATATTTTTGTGCCATTTATACGCTCCTTATTATTTTTTATAACGTCTGTATGTAAGTTTATCAACATCACAATTAGCTTCTACTTCTATTCTTAAAGCCTGCTGATCTTTTTCAAATTTACCAGAATAAGGTCCTTTAGGGCAAGCTCTAACGCATTTTAAACAACCTTTACAGTATTGATAATCTATACCCATCATATTCATAGCAGTTTTATTAGGGTCTTTCCTGTCTGGTCCTTTTTCCCAAACAATACAAAGGTCAGGACAAACAACTTCACAGTTAGCACAATCAATACAGTTAGCAGGATTGAATACAGGTATATTACCAGTACGAGTAACTTGTAAATCTTTTAAAGTAGAGTTACCAGCAGCATTGATATAACCGCCTGTTAATTGGTTGTTTTTACCATATACAGGTTCTGGTTTTTTATAAGGAATATAAGGATATTTTCCGTCAGCTTTGAATTCTTTAACAACAGAATCGCTTCCGCCTCTTCTGAAAGCTTCAATATTTGGCTCAACTAATTCAGCTTTTCTTCCGCCGAATTGTTTTCTGATTTGCTCTTCAAACTTAGCAGAATCTATGAAATCAAGCTGATTAACCATAGCACCCATTATGATAGTATTAGCAGCTTGTGAAGGAAGTTTTAAATCATTAGCAATTTTTATTGCATCAATACAAACTACTTTACCGCCATGTAATTTAGCAAAATCTCTTGCCTCATCAGGTGTTTTATTAGTGTTAAAAATAACAATAGCATCTTCTTTAACACCTGCTAAAGTAAGAGGGTTTTTAAGAAGATTCATGTGGAACACTGCCACTACATGTGGTTCTTCTACAGTAGAGTTTACTCTAACTTCAGTTTCTGAAAACCTTACAAAAGATTTTACTGGAGAACCTTTCTTTTCTGAACCATAACTTGAGAATGCAGCACCATAGAAACCTTGTGTTAAAACGCCTACTTCTGCAAGCATTTTACCAGCACTATTAGCACCCATTCCACCGATACTTTCGAGACGGATCTCGAAAAATCCTAAATCATTGACTTTTGGGAGTTTCACAGTTTTATTCTCCTTTTATTATTAAAATATGTGATTTTTGGGTTAATACTCTTATATATCAACCTATATATTCTACTATAAAATATATAAAAGTCAAATTAAATATTATTATTATACATATAAATATTTTAATGCATTTTGAAAAATTTAAAAATAAAAAATCTCAAAAATATGTTTGACATACCTAAAAAACTATAATACTATATACCCTAGAC
>NZ_SRZM01000073.1 GCF_019402445.1 Brachyspira pilosicoli | reverse complement strand
TTTTTTTTAATATAGCATTATCAAGTATTTTACCAGTGCCAAGCGGACTCCAAGCTTCAACAAGTATATTATTATCTCTACAATATTTTAATGTTTCTTCTTGCATAAAACCAACATGAAACTCTATTTGATTTACCATAGGTTTAATTTCTGTTTGCATTAAAGATTTTAAATGATGAGGCATAAAATTAGAAAGACCTATTGATTTTATTTTGCCTTTTTTATAAAGCTCTGTCATAGCTTTCCAAGTTTCCAAATTAATATTATCCCAATCTTTAAATTGATTTTCTGATGCAGGCCAATGTATTAAATAAAGGTCAAGATAATCAAGCTCCAAATCATTAAGAGTTTTTTCAAATGCTTTTAATGTTGTATTGTATCCTCTATCTTTGTTCCAAACTTTGCTTGTAATAAATAATTCTTTTCTGTCTATGCCGCTTTCTTTTATAGCCTTACCTACACTTTTTTCATTGCCGTAAATAGCAGCTGTATCAATATGCTTATAACCTAACTTTATAGCCTCTTTTACAGAGTTTACAGCAGTATCTCCATCTGGTGTCTGCCAAGTACCAAATCCTATACAAGGAATTTTATAATTATTATTTAATGTAAAAGTATTATTTAAATTAGAAAACATATTTATACACCCTTTTTTTATCAAATTATATAATATACTGTTTCAAAGTCAATTACATATATAACTAAAACATATTTTATATATTTATAAAATAAATAACTTGAAAAATAGTATTTATGGTATAAAATTAAAACTATCATGAAAAACAAAATATTTTTACTTTTAATTATTCTAAATCTGTTAATATCTTGTAAAAAAGTAAATCTATTAACTCCATCTATTATACCTCCCCCTACTGAATTTAAAAACAATGAAAAAATACCTCAATATCCAACACCAAGTCCAGTACTTCCTATACCTCCTGAAAAAACAGAAGAAAAAAATATCATTGTTACTCCAGAAATTGTGAAAGACGGAATAGTATTTGGAGGATATGGAAGAAGATTTAAATTCAATAATGAATGGCATATATTAGCAACTAATGAATATAAATATGACCCTAATACTAAAATATTAACTCCAACATATAAAGGTGCAATATTAAAAATAGATAATAATGGAAAAACTATAACAAAAATACATAGCCTCTCACTAAGTGATGATTTAGAAAAAACAGAATATTGGACTAACCTTAATTCAAGAAAAGTTTTAATAGAACAAGATAAGGTAAAAATTCCAACAGGCGGAACATATGAAGTTGTATACAAATATCCAGATAAAAAATATGAATATAAAAATATAAAATTCTACAGAGATAATTTTAGATATATATCAGATGTTTTATTTAATTTGAAAGGAAAGAATACTTCAGACTTGATAAATTGGATTGACTCTCCTGATACTTATAAAAGAGAATATATTTTGCCTAAATTAAATTTTGATAATCCTAATTTCCAAGGAAGAATTGGTTCAGCCCATTGGGAGGTTAAATTATTATATTTTAAAGGTAAATTTTTATTATTTACTCATCCTACAGTATATGACTATTATACAAATGGATTTATTCCTCCTTCTAGTGAAGATTTTTATTTAGATTCAAAATATTATTATACTATAGAGGTTGGAAAAGATACATCTGACCCTAAAAATTGGAAAACAAATGAAGCCCCTTGGGGAAGAAGAGGCGTAATTGATTATTATCGTTATGATGGAACGAAAATCTATATATCAGGAGGAAGTACATATAAATATCAATACAATGCTTCTGACGGATATTGGTATATTATGTCATCAGAAGCATATGCCGCTGATGTATTAGATGGAATATGGTCTACTAAAGACGGAATTAATTGGGAAAGAGAAAAAAGTCCGAATCCTTTTAAGTCTGCTGCAGATATTATATACTTTAAAGTAAATCCTCTACTTACATATACAGCCTCTGATGATGGTACTCCTTTTGAACCTAAATATACAGAACTTAACGGCAAATATTACAGAACTTTTAATACAACCTATCCAATTCCTCCTGTAAAAGAAATTATGGAGGCTGCTGAAAGGTTTGAAACTAATTTCACAATTACAGAAGAACATGTTAAAAATTCAGGCATTTATCAAATTCAAGTATCATCTGTTCACCCTGATAATGCCAAAGAAACAGATTGGGTTACTATAGTTCCTAAAAATCAAATAAGCTCATCTACAGAATGGGAAAGCGGCGGAGGAGATTTATTTAATTTTAATGGAAAATTAGTACGTTTAGTAGATTATGACAGAGAGTTCAAATTAAACACTCAATATGAAGAAGCATTGAATTTATCTAAGCAATATTATAATTTACTTATAAACTCTCCTGTATCAGAGTATAAAAAAAATTGTTATTACTTTTTATACTATAAAGCTATGGCAGATATGATTAAAATAATTAAAGATAAAAGCAATAATTATTTCAAACCAGAGAAAGCTTTTACACATTACACATTTGAGTTAAATTAAAAAATAAGAATTAATATGCTATATTGATACAGAATATAAATTTATAGTATTATTTTTATACAATATGCTTGTTTTTTATATATAAAATTTATACAATTATATTAATTGAAACATAAAAACAAAGATAAAAATATAGTTACAACGTATAAAAACAACACATTTTTATATATTTGTTTGGCATATTTTTTGCATATATATAAGCGTACAGCAATTAAATGCTGAAACAAAATTATTTAACAAAATAATTAATTTATAAAGGAGTTAGGCGGTTTAAGAGCCGTCAATTAATTAGAATATGGATTATAATAAATATACAATAAAAGCCCAAGAGGCAGTAAATGAAGCTGCTAATATAGCAAATGGTGAAGACCATAATGAAATAAAAAGCGAGCATTTACTTCTTGCATTATTAAAACAAGAGGACGGACTTATTCAGCCTTTAGTAGAAAGAATAGGCGTTCCTATAAACACATTAATAGATAAAACTCAAAGATTAGTTGATGAAAATGTAAAGGTTACAGGAGAAAATGTGCAGTTACATCTCTCTACTAATGCTGGTAAAGTTTTAGCGAAAGCAGAAAAAGAAGCTAGTGCTTTAAAAGACCAATATGTATCAACAGAGCATATATTCTTAGCACTTGTTGAAGCTGATAACAAAGCAGGCGACATGCTTAGAAAAAGCGGCATAAGCAAAAAAGAAGTTTTAAGTGCATTAAAAGATTTAAGAAAAGGACAAAGTGTTAACAGCCAAGACCCAGAAGCTAAAATGCAGGCACTTGATAAATACTGCCGTGATTTAACAGCATTAGCAGAGGCAGAAAAAATTGACCCTGTTATAGGACGTGATGAAGAGATAAGACGTGTTATGCAGGTGTTGTCAAGAAGAACAAAAAACAATCCTGTGCTTATAGGTGAGCCTGGTGTTGGTAAGACAGCTATTGTTGAAGGACTTGCAAGAAGAATAGTTTCTCAAGATGTACCTGAGGGACTTAAAGATAAAAGGCTATTAGCTTTAGATTTAGGTGCATTAGTAGCTGGTGCTAAGTTTAGAGGAGAGTTTGAAGAGAGATTAAAAGCTGTTATCACAGAGATAGAAAAATCTGAAGGAAGCATTATATTATTTATAGATGAGCTTCATACTCTTGTAGGAGCAGGTGCAACTGAAGGTGCAATGGATGCTTCTAATCTATTAAAACCTGCATTAGCAAGAGGCGAATTAAGAGCAATAGGTGCTACTACTTTAGATGAATACAGAAAATATATTGAAAAAGATAAAGCACTTGAAAGAAGATTCCAACAAGTTTATTGTAAAGAGCCTAGTGTTGAAGATACTATTTCAATATTAAGAGGCTTAAAAGATAAATACGAAGTTCATCATGGTGTGAGAATAAAAGACGATGCATTAGTTGCCGCTGCTGTTTTATCTAATAGATACATAACTAACAGATTTTTGCCAGATAAAGCTATTGACTTGGTAGATGAAGCTGCAAGCCAATTAAAAATAGAGATAGACAGTCAGCCTACAGAACTTGATAAAATTGAGAGAAAAATATTACAACTTAATATAGAAAAACAAGCTCTTTCAAAAGAAAATGATGCTGCTTCCAAAGAAAGATTAGAAAAGCTTGAAAAAGAATTATCTGAACTTTCTGAAGAACGTAATGCTATGAAACTTCAATGGGATAATGAAAAAGGAAGAATTGAAGAGAGTAGAAAATTAAAAGAAGAACTTGAAGCTTTAAATATAAAAGAAACTCAATATACAAGAGAAGGCAATTTAGCTAAAGCTGCTGAAATAAAATATGGTAAAATACCAGAATTACAGAAAAAATTAGAAGAAGCTACTAAAGCTATGGAAGAGGCTAAAAACTCTGATAAGAAAGGTCTTTTAAGAGAAGAGATTTCTGAAGATGATATAGCTAGAGTAATATCTGTATGGACTGGAATACCTGTAAGTAAAATGCTTACAAGTGAAAAACAAAAATATTTACAGCTTGAAGAAGTGCTACATAAAAGAATTGTAGGACAAGATGAGGCAATCACTTCAGTTGCTGATGCTATTAGAAGAAACAGAGCAGGACTTTCTGATGAAAACAAACCTCTTGGAAGTTTCTTATTTATAGGACCTACTGGGGTTGGTAAAACTGAACTTGCTAAGACTCTTGCTGATTTCTTGTTTAGCGATGAAAAAGCTTTAACAAGAATTGATATGAGTGAGTATATGGAGAAGTTTTCTGTTACTAGACTTATAGGAGCTCCTCCTGGATATGTAGGTTATGATGAAGGAGGACAATTAACAGAAGCAGTTAGAAGAAGACCTTATTCTGTTATACTATTTGATGAGATAGAAAAAGCTCACCCTGATGTATTTAATGTTTTACTTCAGGTATTAGATGACGGAAGGCTTACTGACGGACAAGGAAGAATAGTTGATTTCAAAAATGCTATTATCATAATGACAAGTAATTTAGGCTCTGATTTAATTCTTGAAGCTAATGATACTAATGATATCAAAGAAAAAATTCAAGAGTTGCTAAAAATGTCATTTAGACCAGAGTTCTTAAATAGGATAGATGAGATAATAACATTTACTAGACTTGACAAAAAATATATTGCTGAGATAGTAAGAAATCAAATAGCAAGAGTTGCTAACAGACTTAAAGACAGAAGAATAACTTTAGATGTAAGCGATGAAGCTATAGACTATATTGCTGATATTGGTTATGACCCTCAGTTTGGAGCAAGACCATTAAAAAGAGCAATACAGAATTATATAGAAAATCCTTTAGCCAAAGAAATGCTAGCAGGAAAATATTTAGAAGGAGACACTATAAAAGTTGTAAAAGAGGGTAATGGTTTGGTTTTTGAAAAATAATATTAAATAAAAATATTAAGGGCTTAGTAATAAATATTTTACTAAGCCTTTTTTAATAATTTGTGTTATTAATATAATAATTACTATAATAGTTGCTGTAATAATAATTATAATTGCTTAATTGATTTTCACATTTCAATGCCACAAAATCAACTCTTCTATTTTGAAAAGTATTAGTAGTGTATTTAGGAGCAAAATAACTATATGGATAAATCTTTACTCTTTCATGATAAACACCGAAAGAAAGTATAACATCTCTTATAACACTTGCCCTTTGAAGAGAAAGCTTCATATTTAGATCTAATTTCTCTTTGCTTATCTCATCAGCATGACCTTCTACTATTAAAATAGCATTTCTATTATTGCTCATAAAGCTAATCATTTCATTCATTACATATGTATAATCTTCTATATTATATGGCTTTTTTGCTCCAACTTTATAATATATTTCTCTATCTGTGTTAAGTAAATATCCTCTTTCAGTTTGAATAATACTCATATTAGTGCTTAAAACAAAATTATAATTACATTCACTTTCAATATTTTTAGGTTTATCCCAAGAAAAATATATTCTTCTCTCTGGTATGAAGCAAGCTATTAAAATAAAAGGCATTAAAACGAACAAAAATATTTTATAATTCATTAAACTATTAACCTCTTAAAACCTTATATTAATTGGTATAAATGAAATAGCAAGCTGCTTTGTAAATATACCATACTCTATTGAAAAAGATTGATAAAATATATCAAAATGAAACCCTACTCTCATATCATAAAGCTTATAAGAGATTTTATCTTCTGAATTTGGCATATATAAATCATTAACAGTTATTTCATGTCCAACAATATTAGCATAACTCCCTATGCCATTAACTCCAACTTTTGATTCTAAACTTCCAAATACAATATCAGCACCTACAGAAAAATAAGCATCTAAATACTGTATAACAGGAACTTTATCTCTCATCTTAAAACCAAATACTATCTTAGGGCTTAAAGCAAAAGTTTTCCATTTGGATTCTAAAAATGCATTTCCATTAAATACAACCCCTGTATCAGTTCCGCCATTATAACCAAGATAAAGAGGAACATATACATTTCTATTGTTTGCAGACATTTTCAAATTACCTTCATCATAATTAAAATCCATTCTTAAATCGCCGAAAAAATATTTAGTTCTAAAAAGATAAGCCTTTAAAGAAGCTCCTATATTATAGCCTAAAGATTCTATTTCAACATCATTAACAACTATTCCATAAATATCCTTAAAACCCAAAGACATTCCTCCCCTAATAGTGAGAGCCAAAGGTAAAGGTCCAAGATTCACTTGCAAATAGGCATTAATATGAGGAATAGGAAGAAGCTCTAAAGAGTCGGATAATGATTCATAATCGTTTTTATTATTATTTTTTATTTTTTCTGCTGAATATAAAGGCACATCACTATATAAATTAATTCCAAAACTTCCTATAGGTGTATGCATTGGTATGAGAAGACCTGTATTATTACCAGAGGCTGCATTAAAAGCTGTTTTATTTTTTAATGCATTGATAACTGCAGTTGCTGTGCCTTGCTGCATATTAGCTAATTCTAAGAAACCTAAAGTCGTTCCAACTAATAATATTACAGATTCGTTTGTAGTAGTGTCAAGAATTTTCTCTGGATTTTGAGCTATAGTTATAAGTTCTCCAAATGTAAATGTTTTTATGCCGTCATCAAAAAGTTTATTCATCTGTTCGCTTTCAATTAAAATATTCAAAGTTTCTTCAGGAATATTATTATATCTTCCAGTTGATTCTACATAAGCATTAATAAAAGTTCCATAATCAACACTAGGTATTACAGGCGGAAAAAACTGCGCAAATAAATTAAACGAATTTAAAAAAGCTAATATAAATACAAACAATAATCTCTTCATTAAAAAATCCATAACTTAAAGCTCAAAAGTATAATGCGTAACAGCCTTATCAGGATAAAAATAATTATTTCCTTTATCTTTTATCATCTTTAACATATCAGCTATTGCTTTATAATATAAAAAATAATAATTATATTGTTTATAAATCTCAATACTTTCTGCTGTTTTAAGCATCTCATAATATTGCTTTGAAAGATTTAGTGAACTTTCATACTGATTATCTATTTGAAAAACTCTATCATAATCTAATAAACGAACTATTTTATTATTGAAAGTAAATAAATCAGCTCCTCCACTCTGCCAGCCTATAACAGAGTTTATTTCATTATTAGGTATAACAGTAACCCAATCAGATTCCTCTGCTTTATCAGGAGGCACTGGAGAAACCTGCAACTGATAAGCACCAGACTTTTTAATATGCTCTTCTGTAATTGTAAAATTAGTTTCTAATCTATCTGCAGTTTCTTTAATTTCTTTGATAGGAGGAATAGGATATGTAGCGTTAAAAGTTCTATAATATTTTCCATTTAATTCTGTATAAGAAGGCTCTAAAGGGGCAGCATTTCTATCTTTATAATCTCCCATAACATTTTGTGATTTATAAGAAGAGATAGTAACATCACTTGTTAAAATTTTCAGATAATCAGAAGTTGGCTTAGTATCTTCTTTCCAATTTACTCCATCTTCTGATGAAAAATATTTATCTGTATACACATATTTTCCATTTTGTTTCCATAAATTTCCATCATATTCATAAACACTATTTCCAAAATTAGCTTCACACAAATAAAGCTTATTCTCATCAAAAGCAAAATGATTAACATAAATAAGTTTTGTACCATTATATTCAGGGAAATAATTTGTAGTCCAATTTTTAACATCACTTATATCCTTACCATAATCAATAGTATAATATTCATCAGAATAAAATTCAAAAGAAGGTTTACTTGGATCTCTATATCCATTAGGATTCTCATCAAAAAGGTTTTTTGGTCCTTTGTATAAAAATATTTTTCCTTTATAATAAAACATAAAATATTCTATTACATTCAATCCATATCTTCCTAAAAAATTAGGTTCTATATGATTAGTATTAGGCATTTTATAAGTTTTTGTAGTTTCAATTACAGTATCACGCCAGTTTACTAAATCATCAGATTCCATATATCTTTTATGTTCAATAAAATTCTTAACAACAACAAATATATCTTTAAGACTAAAATCTATATTTCCTTTTATGAAATTTTTATCTTCTGTATAATCAAAATCTGTAGTAGTATATGCAAGAGATATAATTTTAACTTTATTAGGCTCTATTATTAATTGGTCTGAAGTTAAAAAAAGCCAATATTGTTTTGAACCTAGTTCTGTACCTTTTGGTAAAGTATATATTTTGCTTATTGTAGTGCCATCATTACCTATTTTTAATAATGCCCCTTTTCCTGTAGGGGTAAGTTTTTTAGTATCAGCATCATATTCATATTGATTGGTAGCTAATACATACCATTCATTTTTATATTTAAATCTTTTAGCATATCCTCCAAATACTGTATTATCAGCAACTATTTCTGGAGTAACTTTTATTGGTTTTTCTTCAATTTTATCTGGAGGGTGTGGAATTGGAGTTGGGATTGGATAGTCTGGAACTTCACTAATATTAGGAAACGCTGTTGGAGGAGGTATATAGGCAGAACTTAATAAATTTATTTTTTTGCAAGATACTATTAATATCAAAACAAAAAATATAACAGCTATTTTTTTTATCATATCCCCCCCAAAAAATAAAAATGATACTAATATAATATACTATATTAATATCATTTTCAAATATTTTTTATTTTGATATAATTTAATATTATTTGTAAAAAAAGCAAAATTATAAACTAACTCTTTTAGAAGCATCATCAATATCAAGTTTATAAAGCTCATCAACAAAAGCAACTGCAAAACTAGCAGGAGCATCAGCTTTTTTTGAAGCTTTTTCACCAGCTGAAGCCATTATACACATAGCAGAAGCAGCAGCAATTAAAGGCTCAGCAACAGCAATCATAGCACCTGTTATAGCAGTAGATGTGCAGCCCATACCTGTATTAACAGGCATTAAAGGAGACCCTCCGCTTATATACAAAACTTTATCTCCGTCTGTGATGATATCAGTCTCTCCGCTTATGCTTACAACAGTGTTATACTCTTTAGCCAAATATTTTCCTGATTCTAACGCCATATTAACATTAGCACTGCTATCTACCCCTTTAGTTTTTATGCTCTCGCCGGCAAGCACCATTATCTCTGAAGCATTTCCCCTCACAACTTTAGGACTATAATTTTTAATTAAATCAATAGCTGTTTTAGTTCTTAATTTTGTAGCACCTGCTCCTACTGGGTCAAGCACAAAAGGCACATTTTTTTTATTAGCTATTTCGCATGCACTATGCATAGCCTCAATAGAAGTTTTTGTTAAAGTACCAATATTAATAACAAGCGATGAAGCAATAGAAAGCATATCCTCAAACTCTTCTTTTTCAAATGTCATCACAGGTGAAGCACCCACCGCAAGCAAAGCATTAGCTGTAATTTGCATAACAACATAATTAGTAATGTTATGCACTAATGGGCATTTAGCTTTCATATCTGTGATTGCTTTAATTATTTCATTTTGTAATGTATTCATTTTATACTCCTTATATTTTCATAATGAATGTTTTCTATAATAATTTTTTAATTTTTATTGTTCTTTTTCCCTGCTCGCGGTGCGGACTTCGTCAAAAGAACCAAAAAGTGCAAATAAAAATTATATTAATTTTCATATCATTTTCAAGAAAATTAATATAACTAAAATAATCATATCAAAAATAAATATGCAAAAGGCACTGCCAATATCAAAGAAAATATTATTCTTTCTATCCATATAACTATAATATCTCTTATTCTTATTGGAATGTCAGTAGCAAGCATACAAGGAATTGGTGCTGCAAAATAAAGTATTTCTGAAACACATACTATAGCTATTATACTTTTAGCTAATTGACTTGAATCCATAATAATGCTTGAAGAAGAAAACATCTCTACTATTGTTATAGAGCAAGCCTTAGCAACTGTATAAGCCTCATCTCCTAATCCTAATAATTTTGTAAACGGTAAAAATATGTAACTAATAAAATCAAATAAAGGTGTATAATTAACTATTAATAAACCTATAAATGTTATAGCCATAAAATTAGGCATTACAGATATTGATATTAATAAACCTTCTTTAAGATTTTTTAATATGCCGTTTAAAAAATTACTTTGTTTATCAGCAACTTTTACACCTTCATCTAATGCCTTACTAAAAATATTACCTCCTGTAAATTTAGGTTCTTCAATTACATCTCTATTCAAATAGCCTTTATCCGATTTACTTCTTAAAGGATAAAGCCTTACTGTAATTGCTGTAACTATAAATGTTATAGCCAAAGTTCCCCAAAAGTATATATTCCATTTATCTATAATGCCTAAAGTCTTTGCCACAACTACCATAAATGTAGTTGATACTGTAGAAAATCCTGTAGCTATAATGCAAGCTTCTTTAGTGGAATAAAATCCCTCTTTATAAACTTTATTAGTGATAAGAAGTCCCACAGAATAACTTCCTATAAAAGAAGCCAAAGCGTCTATCGATGACATACCCGGAGTCTTCCAAATAGGACGCATTATATAACGCATAAATATTCCTACAAAAGCCATAAGTCCGTAATCAATTAGAAAAGATAAACATACTGCACCTATTGGTATAAGAATTGCAACCTGTGTTAATAGTCTATAAGAGAAAGGAAGCATATTGGGTTTATGGAAGTCGGCAGGTCCTAATTTAAAATAAGCCATTATAACAAAAGGTATTGCTAAAAGTTTAATAAATGAAAATACTATCTCTGTTTTATTTTTATTCCAAGTCTTACTTATAAATGGATATACTCCCCCTATCATAGTAATTATTATACCGTAATAAGGTTCAACAAATGGAATCTTTCTTATAAAAACAACTAAATGATCTATAGGTATAGATTTTACACCATTAATATTTATAGTAATAAAAAACATAAAAACACCTATAGCACTTAAAATAAAAAATTTAAAATATGATGATTTGCTGTATTTAATAGTCAAATTATTATGTTTAAAAATACTTTCAGAATTTGAAACATTATTCATAAAAATTTCCTTTAAATAATTAATAATTTATAGAAACCTTAATGAAAAATAATGAGTGCATAAAAATAAAAAAACGAGACCAATTTAAGAAAACTGATCTCGTATTTTTTTTAACACAAAATTATTTCCCTACACTGGCATTATCCAACAGGTTATAAGGGTCTAAGTTTTTTAAACTTACTCTCAGCCTTTTCAAGCTCCCCTAAATATAATATCTCTATTAATATTTTTGGAACATTCTAGATGAACCTCCACAAGTCTCACATGTTTCTGGGAATTTATCAATATAAATATTTCCGCAGTTAGGACATAAATATAAAGAGATTTCAGTATTTGTATTTAAAAACTGAGTTTTAATTAACTCAAATAATTTAGCATGTTCTACCTCAACTTTACCAAGTGAAGTAACAGTTGAGCTTACTAGTTTATTTTGTTGTTCCAACATAACTTCCGCTAATTGAGGGTATAGAATAGTAGATTCATATACTTCCCCTTTAATAGCTACTTCTAAATTACTTTTATCATCTGCAATTTCAACATCAAGTAATTGAGGAACAAACTTAGTCATATCTAAGGAACTTCTTAATGCTAACTTTCTCATTTTTTCAGCATGTATTCGCTCTGCTAATGCTGTAGTAGAAAATACTTTTTGAACAGCCGGATTTTTAGATGCCTTAGAAAACTGAGAATATTTATTAGCAGCATTAGATTCCCCTTGAAAAATAGAAAATAAAACTTCTTCAAGAGATTTTACAGCCATATAAATAACTCCTTCAAAATAGTATTTAATATTTTTTAATGTGTTCATAAAAAATATTCATTTATGAAATATATTACATTTAACAGAAAAAAATATCAAGTGCATAAATAATTATAATTTTGTATTATAAAAACTATATTCTAATAAAAAACTTAATTATTAGAATTATATAAAACATTTAATAAATAAAAATAAGAAAGAGAATAATAATTTATAATAGCTTGACTTAATATTTCTTTACAGTTAAAATAAAAAAAATTTAAAAAATAACATAATAAAATAAAAGTAGTAAATAGATGAACAATAATGATAAGATAAGAATCATACCTTTAGGTGGCGTACAAGAAATTGGTATGAATATGACTGTTATAGAGTATGGAGATGAAGTATTAATAATTGATTGCGGATTTATGTTTCCTAAATATCATATGCTTGGTATAGATTATGTTATACCTGATACTTCATATTTGGAAGATAAAAACATAGTTGGATTAGTATTAACTCATGGACATGAAGACCATATAGGAGCTATACCTCATTTCTTAAGAAAATTTCCTAATATACAAATTTATGGTTCAAGATTAACAGCAGCATTTTTAAGAGCTAAATTAAATGACTATAAAAATGAATATAAAGATGTTAATATTTATGAGTTAGAGCCTAGAAATAAAATAAAAATAGGAATGAACTTTGATATAGAGTTTATAAGAGTTAATCATAGTATACCTGATGGTGTTGGCGTTGCTATCACTACTCCTCTTGGTGTTATAATACATACGGGAGATTTCAAAGTTGATTTAAATCCTACTACAGATAAATTTATAGACCTTTATAAGTTTGCTGAATATGGTGAAAATGGAGTTTTACTTCTTTTAGCAGATTCTACAAACTGTCATAAAAACGGTTTTTCTATGAGTGAAAGCGTTGTTCAAAACACTATGACGCCACTATTTGCATATGAAGACGGTATGATAATTGTTGCTGTGTTTGCAAGCAGTATAGAAAGAATACAAGATTTGGTAACCGCTGCTAAAATTAATAACAAATATGTAGCTTTTTCTGGAAGAAGTTTACTTAAATATACAAAGATAGCACAAGAGATGGGATATTTAAATTTATATGATATAGTGATACCTATAGATAAATTAAACAGATACCCAAGAGAAAAGATTGTATGCATCACAACCGGAACACAGGGAGAACCTTATTCCTCTCTTTCATTGATAGCCGCTGAGGCTCATAAGCATATAAAAGTAGAAGATGGAGATATGGTAATATTTTCTTCTAGCGTTATACCTGGTAATGAGATGTCTGTTACAAGAATGATTAATAATCTTTATGACCTTGGAGCTAAAATGGTGGGAGAAGACAAAAAACTTCTTCATGTATCTGGACATGCTTCTAGTGAAGATTTAAAGCTTATATATAGATTAGTAAAACCAAAATATTTTATACCTATTCACGGAGAGAAAAGGCATTTAATTAGCCATATAAAATTAGTAGAAGAACTTAATGGTCTTAATTCTAAAGGTTTTCTGCTTTATAATGGTAATGTTCTTGAAATAGATAGTTCTTTAGAAGCAAAAATTGCTGAGCCTATAGAGATAAGAAATATTTATGTTGATGGTAAGGGTGTTGGCGATTTGGAAGATAGTATATTCTTCGATAGAGAACAATTATCATTAAACGGCGTTGTTGTAGCCAATGTAGTCGCTAAAAAAAATAAAACTGGTAATTATGATATAAATATAGATATAGAAAGTAAAGGTTTCACATATAATGGAGCAGAAAAATCTTCTATAATAAGCAAAAATGAAGAGCTTATTAAAGAAGGTAAAAACTCTGCAACAGAAGCAGTTAGAAAATTACTCAATAGAAATAAAAGAACACCTTCTACTATAAAATATGAAGTACGTGAAGCTTTAAGAAAGAAGTTTATACAGATAATAGGAAGAGAGCCTGTTATATTTGTATCACTTTATATAGACAATGTTTATATAGATTTAGAGGAAAATAATATAGTTACGGAGGAAATATGTACGAACAAGACAACCAAGAGCAAGAAAATAGTACACAAGAAGAAAGTAAGGAATATACAAATAGCAGTAAAAAAATCGAAAAAGAAAAAAATAAAGAAAGCAAAAGATTTATAATATTTTCTTTATTAATACTAATTTCTATAATCATAGGTATTATTTCTGTATTTACTAAACCACAAAATAAAATTGCATCTGTTATTATAAAAGGAAAAGAAACTAATATTAATACTATACAAAATAAAGAAGGTGTTGCAATTATAGATTTAGTAGGTGTAATATCACATGTAGCAAGAAAAAACTCACTTGGAATAGAAGAAAAGTCTGTAACAGAAAAATTAATTGATGACTTTGAATATTATATGAAAGATAATAATGTAAAAGCTATAGTGTTACAAGTAGATAGCCCAGGAGGAGCTTTAACTTCTTGTGAAGAGGCATTAAAATATTTACAAGACCTAAAGAAAAAATATCCAAAGCCAATAGTAGCTTCATTTAGAAGTATGGCAGCAAGCGGAGGATATTATATCTCTATGATAGCTGATAAAATATATGCTAACGAATCAACACTCACTGGAAGTATAGGTGTAATATCTCAGTTTGTTAATGTATCTAGCTTAATGGATAAATATGGAATAAAAATGTACACAATAAAAAGTGGTAGAAACAAAGATTCATTATCTCCGTTTAGAGAGCCTAGAGAAGATGAGCTTGCTTATTGGCAGGATATGACTTATGAGTTTGTAGCTCAATTTACTAATGTGGTAGAAACTGCAAGAGGCGATAAAATTAAAGGCAACAGAGAAGATTTATTTGATGGAAGAGTATTTAGCGGAAAGAGAGCTTTAGAGGTAGGTTTAATTGACAATATCGGCACACTTCAAGATGCTATAAAAGATGCTGCTGAAATGGCTGACATAAAAGATGAAGAGCCTTATATTATAAAAAGACCAGAAAATAAAAATTTTATAAATCTAATATTATCAAGTATGCCTTTTGTTTATAAACCGCAAGCTTTGATACCTTATGAGGAATTAATAAATACTAAATATATAGGGGTTCCTATGTATATTTATCTTCCTAATTATATTGGAGAGTAAAATGAAAATATACGAGGCTATATATTATTATTTACTATCTCCTAAAGAGGCTATAAAAAAAGACTTAAAATTAGAATATGCTTTAATAATATATTTAATAGCATCTATTAGTATATCGATATCAGCTTTAATTACTATTGGAAATAAAAGCTCTATATTTAAATTATTAATACTTGTTTTTGGAATATCGACTTATATTGCAATATCAAATGTAATAAAAATAGCTGTTATTAATTTAACTACTACTCTATTAAATATATCTAATAAAAACTCTATTAAAAAATTTATAAAGAATTATTTTGCTGTATATGGAATATTTATTTTTATTTTACCAATAAGCTTAATTTTTATAAAAAGTTCTGCTTTATTTTTTATACAGGCTATTAGTTTTATAATATTTCAAATATATTACTTTTTTATATCATATTATAATATAAAGGAATCTTTTAATATAAATAGCTCATCAAAAGCATTTATTATTTTACTTTCTCCCATTATAATAGATTATTTAACATATATATCTTTAATTATATTAATATTTGGAGTTTTTATAAATAGTTTATAATTTATTGTTATGAAGAAGATAAAAAAATATATTATATTAGAAGCTATAGGTCCTTTTATAGCAGGTGTGCTTTTTTTTACATTTATATTCGTAATACAGCTTTTGCCAGAATTATTTAAGCTTATATTAAACAATGGTGCACCTATATGGACTTCTTTAGAGATATTTGTTTATATGCTTCCATTCAATGTTGCAATTACTATACCAATGTCTATACTAATGGCTGGAATTATGGGATATGGAAGACTTTCTTCTGATAATGAGATAATAGTGATGCGTGCTTTAGGTTTTTCTCATATGAGAATATATGCACCTATTATTATACTTGGATTTTTTACTTTTATATTTTCTTTGTTTTTTAATAATATTGTAATGACTGAATCAAATTACAGATATAGGGCTCTATTTTCTTATATAATTAATATCAGACCTTCTATTGCGGTTGGTAAATTAGAGTTTGCTTATATATCAGATATTAATTTATCTATTGGAGCATATTATAGTGATAATGATGGTATGTCTAATGTTGTTATTTATGATGGTAACTCTCAAGCTAGAAGAATTATTACAGCTAAAAACGGTAAATGGAAAAATAATGAAGCTAACTCTAAAGTTATAACATTAACTTTATATGATGGAATAGTTCAAGAGATGCCTGTGTATGGTTTTGTAAGTAATGATTTCACTGTATTTGATGCTATGGATATTAATATAGTAAGAAATGTAAGTAAATTGAATGACCATGAAAGGGGGCTTAGAGAGATTCCAGCTTGGGAAATAAGAAAAAAAATTAATACGACTATGAATGATTCACTTATAGCTCTAACGAATCAAATAAGTAATATGATATCAATGGCCTATTCTAATTCATTTATAACTAATATAGACGGCACAACAAATATAATATTAACAAATACTAATATATCTTTTGCTTCTTTTTCAAACACCTATGTTACAACAAACTCTGTAGAATTAGATAGATTATTTAATTACACAAAAAAAGAAGCTGTACCATATTTTTATTATGTAGAGTTTCATAAGTTTATATCTATACCTGCTGCTTGTTTGTTTATGGTATTTATTGGAGCTCCTTTGGGTATAGTAGGTAAAAGAAGCGGAAGAGGGTTTGGATTTGGTCTTTCTGTAATAGTAGTAGTAATATATTATATTTTAATTACAGTAGCAGAAATTATAGCAGGGAACAGAAAAGTACCAGGGTTTGTTGCCATGTGGTTTCCAAATATAGTATTAGCCGTCATAGGTGGTTTTCTCATGATACGCTCATTCTTTAGTAAAGGAAAATAATAATATAGTTATTATAATTTCAAAATATTTAATAAATTATTTTCTATAACAATAAGATTTGCTATAATAGATTCTTTGAGAGATGTAGATTTTTTCATTCTTATAAAAAGTAAAAGAAATTCAATCAGTAAGATTTTTTATATATTATGTGTTTTATAAAATATATAATATATAAAAAAGGAATAGATTATAAACCTATTCCTTTATAATATTTAATATGTAAAACTTTTAAGGCAATATAAATCCAGACTCCTCTTCACCAAACATATCTCTATAATTAACCCTAACCTTTAATGACCTATACTGACCTTTTTCTAAATTATTCTTAAAGCTATTGAAATAAATAAAATATCTTCCAAAATTAATATTTTTTATATTCATAAGCTCATTAGCATAATTAATAGAATTGTCAGCATTTATAGTATAACCATAAGTAGATTTAGTCATCAAATCATAGAAATAATTTGTTTTATTAGCTCCAATATAAACTTGATTCAATGAAACAGCATTATTTTTAGCATAGTTATAAAGGTCTGTAAAATCCATCATAGAAAATACTGTATCATCAGGGTCGCTTACTGAGAAATTAATAATAGCAGTTTTCTTAAAACTATTTGCAGAAAGCCTAATAGCCTCATAATAAGCATTATCTAAAGCTGATATACCGCCTACAAATCTAAAATTATTAGCATTTTCTAATATTCTTAAATTAGCAGCAGAATATCCATCAGATTTATAAACCTCATCATTATAATGTATAACCATTACTTCATCATTATTAGTTAAACTCAAAGTAAAATTACTAATCTCTTCTTTTATTCTGTTTTCATAAGGTCTAGCAGCAGCACTATCTTCAATCAAGAATATAAATCTATACTCATGAAGCTCTGGAGCATCATACATTCCAACTTTGGCGTATATATTATCATTCTCTATAACCTCAAAGTTTTCAGCAGTAAGACCAACAATAGGATTAGTAAGTCTGTCACGAACAGTTACAGAAGCAACAACAACAGGATATTTATTTAAATATTCTCTATCAATAAATACATCTAAATTAGCATAATACTCTTCTTTTCTTGTATAAACATCTATTCTTCCAGATAAGAAGTCTGTAAGATAAATACTCTTATTAGCATCTTCTGTTACAGATGTAGGAGTAGCAGTATATCTCTCAGAATTATTAAATAAAGTAAAAATATCATTATTTATATCATAATAATAAACCCTACTTCCATCAGCTATAAACAAATTTCCGTCAGAAGCAAAAGATAATCCTCTAGGCTCATTAAATAATTCATGCTTAATAGTAGAAATATAATTACCATTTAAATCAAATTTCTGTACTCTCTTATTGCCCATATCTGCAACATAAATATAATTATTATCAACAACTATACCCGCAGGAGAAAAGAACTCTCCCTCATTCTCACCCATCTTTCCAAAACTATCTAAATAATTTCCATTAACATCAAATACTACAATTCTATTATTTCCAGTATCAGATACATATAGCCTTCCTCCATTATCAGCATATAAAGATGAAGGACCAAGAAGCTGACCATTGCTTATACCAGTGTTTCCTATATTTGTAATATAATTTCCGTTATTATCGTATTTAAATATTTTATCTCTTTTAGTGTTTGCTATATATATATATCCGTTATCATCAATAGTAAAACCTCTAGGATTTTCTAATTTCTCATAAGGATAAACTCTTGTTACAAACTGTATAGCCTTTCTCCACCAACTATTTTGTTGTTGTTCCAATCTTTTGCCATTTGATATTTTTCTTATTAAGTTTCCGTTTACATCAAATTGCTTTAATGAAGAATCGCTATAATCTAATACATATAAAGTACCATCTTCAGACATTTCTATTTGTATAGGCTGATTAATATTTTTTAAGAAATTAGCATTTGTAGAGAAATTTTTGAGGTAAATAAAATTACTTAAAGTATCTTTAGTTTCTTCAGCAACATTTGCAGTATAATATTTATTAATTTTAGAAAGTATTATAGGGTCTTGATAACCCATTCTAGTAATATTCATCCATTCGTTAATAGCGAGATTCATATATCCAGCCTTATATAAAGCTCTACTATACCAATATCTAATAAATTTATCCATAGGATTTGTATTAAGAGAGGTTCTAAAGCTAGCTATTGCTGCATCATAACGTTCTTGATTATAATAATGTACACCTCTAATTAGTTCTCTGTAGGAGTCATAGCTGTCTGTGTTTACATAATACGGGGTTTTGTCTAAGGGGTATGAAAGCGATACAGTTACAAAAAAAATAACCATAAACGCTAGAAGTTTTACTCTCATAAATCCTCTTTTTTAGTTTTTATTTTATGGTTTTATTAAATTATAAATAATTACAAAATAAAAAAATATAATAATAATGATAACAAAGCCCACTATCGGGATTGAACCGATGACCCTCACCTTACCATGGTGATGCTCTACCTGCTGAGCTAAGTGGGCACTTTTTCATTTTTATTATAAAATTATAGACTAAAAAAGTCAAGCAAAAATAATATGTTTACTTTATATAGCCTATAATATTTTTAACATAATTTTTAGTTTCATCTATATTAGGTATTCTTTGTAATTTATCTACCAAAGAAGGACCCGCATTATAAGCAGATAAAGATAAATCTAATCTGCCATCATATCTATTTAGCATTTGTGATAAATATTTAGTACCAGCCATTATATTAGTATAAGGGTCTTTAAGCATCTCTTTATCGGTTACACCAAGACCAACTCCTGTAGAAGGCATTATCTGCATTAAACCAATAGCTCCCTTGTGGCTAACAGCATTAGGCATATAATTTGATTCTTGCTTTATAACTGCTTTAATCAAATCTTCAGGCACAGAATATTTAGTAGAAGCCTCTTTAATGATATCATCATAAGTTGATGGGAAAGATGCTTTTTTATATGCATTTAGAGCTTTAGCAAAATTATTGCTGGTATCATCATATACACCGAAAGAAATTTTACCATTAAATGCATCATTATTTATTTTTTTATTGCTTGTTTCTACTGTTGCAGCAAGATTATCAGTTTTATTTATATTATCTAAATTATCTAATTGACTATTATTTTTTACAGAGTTTTCTGCCATAGCTTCATTTAAATGCTCAGAAAAAGGCTTTGTAGGAGGAGTTGTATTAAGCGGAGCAAAACCCAATTGATTAAATCTCTCTTGAATCTCCCCTATTCTAACATGTATTCTTTGTACTGCCTCTATCATAAAAAAATCCTTAAATTATTTTAATTGACATAATAGTCATTTTTCCATTCATCTAATTTAGACTGTTCTTCCTTATTCATTAACTTTTTATATTCCAACAATTTTTTCTCTTTCAATATTTCAACAGCCCTTCTCTGTCTAGTAGCCTCTTGTAAAACATTCTGTCTTTTTCTAAGCTCAATTCCTATTTCAGACATCTTTCTGTCATGTATTGCTATTTGAGAGTTTAAAGCAAGCATATATTCTCCCAAATAAATACTCATATTAATCATCTCACTATTATCTTCAATGGAGTCTACTATTTTTATGCCATCATTTATTTTTAAAATGCAATTATCTTTACCCTCTTTTTCTTTGTTATATAAAGCAGAAACCTCCGCAACTTCAGCCTGTTTTTTTTTCTCTATGTTTTTTCTAAGTTTATATAAAGGCTCAAGTTTAAAATCAAATCTCTTCATAATCTTCTAACACTTAAATTATAATATTACAACACTCTCTTCCTGTTTAACATTATCGGAAATTTCTTTATAGTCATTTGCACTTTTTACATCGCCATTATTAAGTAAATCTTCTTCTATTTCATTCTTAGAATAAAACATAGAAAGCAGATTTTCTTTACTGTCTGCAAAACTAGAAAGCTCATACATATCCTGCTGTAAATACCTATCCATCAAAGGTTTATATTCTATAGCCCTATCAACTTCAGGCATACTTCCCTTAGCATAACCGCCAATCATAATAAGCTCTTTAACTTCATTATAATCAGCACTCATTTTTAAAAACTCTCTAGCAGCCTTTTTATGCATATTAGAAACAACTTCATTCATAATCCTAGATATGCTTTTATTTATATCAATAGCAGGGAAATGCCCTCTATTAGCTAAATCTCTAGATAAAACAATGTGCCCATCTAATATACCTCTAACAGCATCAGTAATAGGCTCGTCCAAATCATCACCTTCAACCAATACATTGTAGAAAGCTGTAATTGTGCCTTTTGAAGAAGTACCAGTTCTCTCTAATAGTTGTGCTAATTCTGAAAAAACACTAGGAGTATATCCTCTTGTAGTAGGAGGCTCACCTCTAGAAAGACCTATCTCTCTTTGAGCTAAAGCAAAACGAGTTACAGAATCCACCATAAACATAACATCTTTGCCTTTATCTCTAAAATATTCGGCTATTGTAGTAGCAGTGTACGCAGCACGAACTCTCAAAAGCGGAGCATCATCACTTGTAGCAACAACAACTACACTTCTTTTTAATCCCTCTTCTCCAAGGTCTCTTTCTATAAAATCTAATACCTCTCTTCTTCTCTCACCAATCAATGCAATAACATTAACATCAGCATTAGTGTTTCTAGCTATCATAGATAAAAGAGTAGACTTACCAACACCCGTACCGCTCATTATAGCCATACGCTGCCCCTTGCCAACCGTAAGAAGCCCATCTATTGCACGCACGCCTGTTTGTATATTCTTTTTAATTCTTGGTCTATTTAATGGATTTACAGAAGTATGATTTATAGATATAGGAGTTTCATAAAACTTATGTCCTCCGCCGCTTAAAGGCTTACCCATACCATTTAATACAGTGCCTAAAATTTTATCAGAACAAATTATAGATAAAGGCTTATCAGAAGAATAAACCATATTTCCAAAAGTAATACCATTTACACTTTCGTAAGTAGAAAGTAAAACATCTTGATTTCTAAACCCTATAACTTCAGCATCTATATATGTATCATCATTTTTGTATATACGGCAAATATCTCCAAGCTTTGCAAAAGGACCTTCACTCACAACAAGAGAACCTATAACCTCTTTTACCTTACCGCAAAACTTGAGCATTGCAACATCATCAACAACCTTTCTGTATTTGTCAAAAGAGTCATGTATCTCTCTAAAAGAATGCTCTCTATCACCCTCTATTTTTCCGCCTTCAAACATAAATAAACCTTTTTATATATAGTAGTTTTTTCTTAATAATTAAAATCCTTTTATAGGCTCTACTTCTTTTATAGCAGTTTCTATTTCATTTAATTGAGTGTTAATTCTAGCATCAATGTCGCCGAAATCAGTTTCTATCATACAACCACCCACATCAACATTAGGGTCTTCTAATACAGTAACACCCTCAATCTTGTCTAGCATCTGATAAAACTCATCTTTATGCCTTGCAGAAATCTCTAAATCATCGATATTTACCCTTATAGTGATTTTAGTTCTTCCTTTAATTCTTCTTAATGCCTCTTGAATATTTCTTATTACTATACCTTTATCTTTTTCTGTGAGCATTTTTACTACTCTCTTAGCAATGAGTATAGCAACCTCTATAAGCTGAGCTTCTGCTGTGTCTATTATTTCATTTCTTTTATTAATAGTTTCAGCTAATATCTTTTTTAACTTTTCATTAAGTTTAGTTAAATCATTATTGCCGTCAGCAAAAGATTTTTCAAAGCCCTCATCATAACCTTTAGCATATCCTTCTTTGTATGCTGCATCTTTTATAGATTCAGACTCGCTTTGTATTCTCTCTTTTTCAGCATTAGCATCTTGTATAATTCTTGAAGCATCAACTTTAGCCTGTTCAGACATAATATGCACTTCATTTTGCTTAGCTTTAAAAATTTCAAAAGCCTGATTTTTAGCATCTTCTATAATTCTCTGAGCCTCATCAGCAGCCTTTCTTCTCATGTCTTTTAAATCTTCTTCCCACTGAGCTCTAAGTCCAGCAATCTCTGCCTCAATCTCCTCTATAGAAGGACCATGATATTCTTCCTGCTCTTCAAAATCTATCTCCTCTTGAAGCTTATGATGCGGTACAGCTATATTAACTTTCTGAGTAAGTTCAACAATACTTTTAGCCTTAAAAACCTTTTCTGGCATAATTAAAACTCCTAATTAATAATCAAATAAATTACACATCAAACAACCATTTCATCTTCACCAGCACGAGCCACAACAATGTCTCCCTGCTCTTCAAGCTTACGAATGATATTAACGATCTTTTGCTGAGCTTCTTCAACATCTTTAAGACGAACAGGTCCCATAAAGTCCATATCCTCTTTAAGCAATGCAGCAGCACGTTTAGACATGTTTCTATATACTTTATCTTGAGCATCAGAATCAACACTCTTAAGTGCCTTAGCCAAATCACTAGAGTCAACTTCACGTAAAACTTTCTGTATAGCTCTGTCATCAAGTAAAACAATATCTTCGAATACAAACATACGTTTCTTGATTTCTTCTGCAAGTTCTGGGTCGTCTTCTTCCAAACTCTCGATAATACTTTTCTCTGTAGACCTATCAACACTGTTAATAATTTCAACTATAGAATCTATACCGCCCGCAGAAGTAAAGTCTTCACTAGCAAGTGTAGAAAGTTTTCTCTCAAGTACCCTTTCAACCTCTCTTAAAACCTCTGGAGAAGTTCTGTCCATTGTAGCAATTCTCTTAGCAACATCAGGCTGTATTTCTGAAGGCAATGCTCCTAATATGCTTGCAGCTTTTGGAGCTTCCAAATATGCTAAAATAAGTGCTATAGTTTGAGGGTGCTCACCTTGTATAAAGTTAAGCAAGTGAGCTGGGTCTGTACGGCGTATAAAATCAAATGGTCTTACTTGTAATGAAGAAGTAAGTCTATTGATTATATCGCTTGCCTTCTGGCTTCCTACAGATCTTTCAAGCAAGTCTCTAGCATAATCTATACCGCCTTGAGTTATAAAGTCTTGAGCTATCATCATCTCTTGGAATTCTCTAAATACAGCATCTTTATCGGCAGATTCAATATTCTCAAGTCTCGCAATATCAAATGTGATTTGCTCTATTTCCTCTTCGCGTAAATGCTTGAATATCTCACTAGAAGCTTCCATTCCCAAAGAAACTAAAAATATAGCAACTTTCTGACGTCCGCTTAATACGCGTTGTTTTTTTTCTTTTTCATTATTAGCCGTAGCCATACTTAAACTCCTATTAAAATTTATAACTCAATATTTTTTACTTATCGTCTGCCATCCAAGTACGTAGCAACTGAGCAACATCTTCTGGTCTTTCATGACTTACTCTTATAACCTCTTCCATTAATTTCTTACGAGCTGCATCCTCTAAATTAATTTCAGTCATAGGCTCTTCATTAGCATTCATCATAGCTTGTCTACGCATTTCCATTTGCTTACGTTCAAGCTCTTCTTCTCTAAGTCTGCGTCTTCTAGCAAGCTCTTTCTGTATAGATCTGATTATAAGCACTAATATAAACAATGCTAATAATCCTATCATAGAAATTATAAGAACTCTCTTTATAAAATTGTTTCTTAATAATTTAGCATCTTCTGCATTAAATCTATCCCAATGGTCAAACTGAATATGCGTTACACTTACTTGGTCGCCTCTTTTTAAGTCATATCCTATAGCAGCTTGTACTAATGCTGTAACATTTTTTATCTCATCAGCAGTTACTGGATGATATTCTCTTAAATAACTAGAACCATTAGTTATTATAGCATTACCATTAGCATCATAAACCTTTGTCCATCTTCCATCTAAAGCAACAGCAGCAGATATTTTACCTATTTGATAGCTTCCTTTCTTTATAGCCTCATATCTTTTGCTTAATTCATAGTTATCTTGGCTATCTGTTTTTGTGTATGTTTGCCATCTGTCTGTTTTATCTTTATATCCAGGAGGAACATTCTCCTCTGCACCAGCTGCACCTTGCGGTATAAATTGCTGACCTTTCCAATCCTCTGTTACTGTACGGCTTGATACTTGAACTTTGTTTGTAAATTGGCTGTCATCATAAGGTGTGGTTGGGTCATCTTCTTTAAGTATTATAGGAAGTACTAAATTATTTGTTATACTAATATCGTCCCATATAAGCTCTAATGCTATTGTAGTTTCTACTCTGTTTGTATATATTCTTCCTAATGTTTGTCTTATTTTATTTTCTATCTTCTTTCTCTCTCTATCAACTATTTTTAACTCTTCTTGAGCTACTTTTAATTTTAAGTTAGCAGCCTCATCTGTAAAATCAGTTAATACATAGCCTGTACTGTCTGTAATTGTTACAAACTCCGGCTTTAATTTATCAACACCCATAGCTATTAATTGCTGTAAGCCTCTAACTGTTTTTGGATCCCTTAAAATTTCTTCTTTAAAAGGCTGAGCTTTGATTACTACTGATGCTGTAACTGGTGAATCTACATCTGTTAAGTATTCTTTCTTAGGAAATGCTAAATCAACTGTAGCCTCTTGTACAAAATCTAATTTAGTTAAAAGCTGTGTTATTGCTTTTGTTAATGACCTTCTTTTGTTAATATCCAATTCTGCATCTGTTATACCGATACGAGGAGCATCAAATAATTCCCAACCGTCTACTCCCATTGGCATTCTGCCTTCTTTTACCAATTCTAATTCGGCTTTAGCTTTATCAGATTCATTGTTTAATGTAATAAATCCATTTCTATATTGATACTTTATATTGTTTGCATCTAAAACAGCTATAACATTTCTTGCATCTTCTTGTGTTAATGCATTTTGAAATAATAATGTACCTGCCCTTCTAGAAGTAAAAAACACTGTAGCTACTATTGCTCCCAAAGCAACTACTAATACCCCTATGAGTATTGCTTTTTGTACTTTTGTAGTTTTTGCGAAAATATTTTTTACTTGCCCAATTAATTTATTCACAAAATCCATTAGAATACCACCTTAAAAAGTTCTCTTTATATTGTATCGGCTATAGTTATGTTTACTTTATAAAAAAATTATGTTTATTTCCAAATTTTTTATATATTTTATATATTAGTTTACATAATTATTTTTGTCAATAAGTAAACATAATATTTTTGAGCCTTTATATTACTTTTTTCGCTTTTTAAAGGTTTTACTATCGTTTTTTAATATTTTCATAAATTAAAGATTTTGTATATAATTTTCAACCAAATCTAAAGCAAATAGCACGCTTAACTCTCTAATATTGTCTCTGTCGCCGTAGAATATATTTTTGTAAGCTTTTATATAATTTTCTGCTGATATACATGTAAATACCAATCCAACAGGCTTCTCTTCAGTACCTCCATTTGGACCTGCTATGCCACTTATCGCTATTGATATATCACTACTCATTATTTTTCTGCTGTTTTCTGCCATTTCTAATACGCACTCTTCACTAACTGCACCATATTTTGATAGAGTTTCTTCTTTTACACCTATTATTTTATTTTTTATTCTATTAGAATATGTTACAAAAGAGCCTTCAAAACATTCTGATGAACCGCTTACAGATGTTATATAAGAAGAAAAAAGCCCGCCCGTACAAGACTCTGCAGAAGTAATCTTTAATTTCTTTTCAATAAGAAGTTTTACTACATTTTGAGATTTTACTTTTATTCTATCCATAAACATAAATCCTAAACAAAAATAACCTGCACCAAAAACATATATACAACTGTGCCTAAACCTATGCTAATAAGAACATTTCTTTTAACAATTTGAAAAACAGCTACTACAATTATAGATATTATTTCAGGCAAGCCATACGGGAATTTTATTATATTTATATCTTTTATGCAATATATTACAAGAAGAGCTATCATAGCATAAGGCATTATATCGCCTAAATATTTAATATATCTTCTCTCAGCAATAGACTTTCTTATTATTATAAAAGGCAAAAATCTTAAAATAGCCGTTGCAAAAACAATTATTAATGCAGTTATAAAAAGTTCTTTATTAGTCATTAATTTTACCTTCTTTATGCTTATCAAAATTATAACTAACGCTTATCACTATAAATATTAAAATCATAGAAAGCACTATAAATATATTAGTTTTAAATATCAAAATAGGTATAGAACATATAAGCCCTATAATAGCACCCTTATGATTATTATCACTATCAAGCCACTGCTCTACAAATATCACAACAAATAAAGCAGTTAAAACAAAATCAAGTCCCTTCGTATTAAATTTAACAACATTCCCTATTAAACAGCCAATCAAAGTACCTAAAGCCCAATAAATATAATCAAAAAAAGAAACAAAAAATAAAAACGCTTTTCTGTTTACATTTTCAGGCACATTGCCGCTGCAAAGTATAGAAAAAGTTTCATCGCTCAAAGAAAATATTAAAAATGGTTTTAATAAACCTGTTCCTTTATATTTACTTACCATTGATATACCATAAAAAGACATTCTTGAGTTTACTGTTAATGTTAATATAAAAGCATATATAGGGTTAAAAGGAGCTAAAAACAAATAATTGATAGCCACATACTGCATACTTCCGCAGTATGCTGCCATACTCATAAACATAGCAAGAAAAGTGCTAAAACCTTTTGCTTTCATTAATATACCATAGGCCATACCTAAAAATAAATATCCTATAAGAACTGGTATAGTCTTTGGAAGAGCATATTTTAATGTGGAAACTAATTCTTCTTTATTCATATTTTTATATTTTTTTTAATTATTTATTAAATTATTGAATAGATATCATAATTAAATATAAATTTATGTCAATATTATATTTTTGATTTTATATTTTTTACTTTGTTTTCATCGGTATATTTAACGCTAAACTCAGGCGGTCTTAAACTTGCCCCCATAAACACATTTTCATTTCTATATTGCATCACACTTTCAACTGTTTTGTTTGCTGTCATATGATATTCATTTGCTTTAACAGTGTCATTTATATATTCAATATTTCTTTCATTTATTCCACTTCCTGGCATTATTATTATTTTATCATTATATTTTTCAACCAATTCTTTTAATTTTATTATACCGCTCATAACATTAGCCTCACCTCCTGAAGTGAGTATTCTCTCAAAACCAAGCGATATAATATCCTCACATGCTTTATTTAAATCAGAGCTTACATCTATTGCCCTGTGAAAAGTAGCTTTATTAGTTCCCCATAAGTCTAATAATTTAGAGCATCTTTCTTTATCAACTTTTCCTTCTTTTGTTAGTATACCAAATACTATGCCGTCAATTTGTAATTCTTTCATGAGTTTTATTTCTCTTTTCATTATTTCAAACTCAATATCATTATAACAAAAATCCCCACCTCTCGGACGAACCATTGCATATATTGGTTTGCTTATATTTTCTCTTGCTAATTGCAAAACTCCAAAACTAGCGGTTGTGCCTCCTTCAAACATATTGCCACAAAGCTCAAGTCTGTCAGCTCCACCTTTTTCAGCATTTAGGCATGACTCTACACTGTCTACACATATTTCTATTTTTTTATCCATAAATAATAATGCCTCTAATAAAATTTATAATTTTAATTAAAATATATAAATTATACTAAAAATTGTCAATTATAAAAAATATGATGTAACATTGAAAAATTAAAGACTTATTTTTACAATATTTATTAATTATTTCATAATTAGATTAAAAATCTATAATAAAAAAGAGCTTCTATACAAATAACATATAAAAGCTCTTAATTTTTCATTATTTTTTTAATAACTCTGATACTATCTCATCGAGTTCTTCAGGTTTTACCCTAGGGTCATAACGACCTACTATATTACCTTGCCTATCTATTAAAAATTTACCGAAATTCCATCTTATTTTATCAACACCCTCTTCTGTTGGTTTTTCTGTTCTTAAATAAGTAAATAAAGGGTCAGCATTTTTGCTATTAACTTTTACTTTATCAAATAACTTAAAAGTAACGCCGTATTTTTCTTTTCTAAACTCAGCAATTTCTTCAATAGGATCTTTTGCCTGTCCGCCGAATTGATTACAAGGAAAGTCTAATATTTCAAAACCATCTTTTTTATATTTTTTGTATAAATCCTGCAACGCAGAATATTGTTTAGTAAACCCTCATTTAGTAGCACTATTAATTATAAGTAAAACTTTTCCTTCATATTTTTTTAATTTTACATCTTTGCCTTCAGCATCTTTTACTGTATAGTCATATATACTCATTTCTTAAACTCCTTATTTAAAAAAAGCATACCTTTAACAAATAAAGATATGCTTAATTTCTAAAATATTTTTTTAATTATAAAAGCTCTTTAGCTGCTTTTATTGCTGCTTCATAATCAGGTTCATTAGTGATTTCTGGAACATACTGTACATATTTTACAACATTGTTTTTATCAAGTACAAATACAGCACGAGTAAGAAGTTTTAATTCTTTTATTAAAGTACCAAATTTCTTACCAAAATCTCTTTCAGCATAATCTGATAATACTATATGTGAATTAGCATTAGCAGCAGCACACCATCTTGCTTGAGCAAAAGGTAAATCTAAAGAAACTGTTACAACTGTTACACCAGGTAAAGAAGCAGCTTCTTTATTAAATCTTTTAGTTTGCACATCACATACAGGAGTATCCAAAGATGGTACAGAAGAAATAATTTTTACTGTATCGCCAGCATCTTTTAAAGACCATGGACTTAAATCTGTTTTAACTCCAGTAAAATCAGGAGCTTTAGCACCTTCTACTAATGCAACACCTTCTAAATGTACTTCTCCGCCTTGAAATGTTATCTTCATAATATTTATCTCCTTCAAATTAAAAATCAAAAAAATTTATATTATTTAAAAACTATATATCTTTAAATAAATAAAGTCAATAGAAAGAAGCATATTTTTTAGAATACTCTAACATTTATTAATATCTAATAATGCTTCTCTAGCAACTTCTCTGTCATCAAAATGAATCGTTTTATCTGGAAATATTTGATAAGTTTCATGACCTTTACCTGCTATTATCACTATATCATTTTCTTTTGCTTCTTTAATCGCCTCAAATATAGCTTCTTTTCTGTCTATTATCTTTTTATAATTAGAATTAGTAAAGCCCTTTTCTATATCAAACATAATTTGCTCTATGCTTTCAGTTCTTTGGTTATCTGTAGTTAATATAGATATATCAGCATATTTCTCTGCAATAGAAGCCATTATAGGACGTTTTTTTCTATCTCTGTCGCCTCCGCATCCAAATACCACTATCACCCTATTAGGCTTTAATTTTCTAGATTCCACTAATATATTCTCTAAACTGTCTGGAGTATGTGAATAATCAACAGCAACAATAAAAGGACATTTTTCGCTACTCACTATCTCAAATCTTCCAGAAACCTGAACCTTTCTAATAGCTTTTATTACTTTTTCTATATCCAATTTATATTCATATGCATAAGCTAAAACAGATAGAGAATTAACTACATTAAACTCGCCCAAAAGAGATAATTTTACTTTTGATATAAACTTTCCTTTAGCATAAAACTCATATTCACTATATTTTGAATTTAGAGTTATAATCTTTGCATAATAGTCTGCTTTTTCATTTAAGCCATAAGTAACCATTTTTAAATCTAATTTTTTTATATAATTTTTTATATCTTTAAAATAATCTGTACTTATGTTTATAATAGCTAATTTTTTCTTTTTAGAGCTTTGTTTAAGCAGAGAAAATAATTTTAATTTAGCCTTCAAATAATTTTTCATATCAATATGATAATCTAAATGGTCTTCTGTGAGATTTGTAAATATTGCAGCATCATAATTAATATAGTCGCATCTATCCATAGCAAGTGCCTGAGAAGAAGCTTCCATTACAATATGAGAAACATTTTTTTTATATGCTTTATCAAAAATATTTTCTAAGTCTACAGATTCTGGAGTTGTAAGATTTGTTTTTATTTCTGATTTGCCTATCATATTTTTTATAGTGCCTATTAAAGCTATTTTATTTTTATTACTCTCTAATGCGGCTTTTAATAGATAGCTTGTAGTGGTTTTTCCATTAGTGCCTGTTATTGCTATAGA
>NZ_SRZM01000072.1 GCF_019402445.1 Brachyspira pilosicoli | reverse complement strand
TGTTGATGCTCTTTTAGATATTATGATAAAAGAGCATATATGCTTATTTGGATATTTTGATAGCAGTGGTAAAACATTTAGAAAAATAAAAATAGGTGATGTTATAATAGTAAGCCAAAGAAGCAGTGAAAAAAGCTATCAAAGAAGTCCTGATAGTAATTATTTTGTTGGTATTGTATCTTCAGAAGCTTACTGTATAAAAGTAAATGTTGAAGAAGATAAAATTGAATCTTTAGAAGATGATATTGATTTACAAAATATTGATAAAAATGACATTTTTCAAGCTAGAAAATTAAAAAACTTTAAGTTATTGAAAGGTAAAAAATTAACATTTAAAGAAGATAGTGAAGATTATAGAACTGTACAACCTATTTATAAATTATATAAAGATAAAGATAATCTTTTAATAGAAGAAATAAAAAAAATAATGGATAAAAATATGATAAAAGAATGCAAAGAACTTTTAGAGCAAAATTATAATCTTGTACTCACAGGGGCACCGGGCACAGGAAAAACCTATTTAGCTAAAGAAATAGCAAAAGAAATGATGAAAAATAATGAAAATATTAAAGATTATAAAGAGTTTATAAGAGAGTATTATAATAAAAATAAAGAGCGTTTAGATGATTTAAAAAAACAAGGTGATAAATTAAGAGAAGAGTTTATAAATAAATTTCCTATAGAGAGTTTAAAAAATATAAGTATAGATAATTATACTGTAGGCAGAGGAGATAATAATTCTTTTTGTTATTGGATTGAATTTGGACTTAAAAGAAAATTATTAGATAGCTTTTCTGTTGGTGGAGCTAAGTCATATATTTTATATTATGATAAAAAAACAGGTAATATAGTAAATGAAACTAATAAGACTGATGATGAACTTATGAAAGAAATAGCTAAAGAATTATATAATATGGCTACAATAGAAGATTATGATTTTAAAAATTCTCTAATAGACTTTAATAAACGTAATTATTATATGGCAATAAAAATATATAATACATATCACCCATATACATATTTTCCTATGATGTCAAATAAGGATATGCTCAGTATATGTGATATATTTAGTATAGAAAAAGATGATAATATATATAAATTAAATAAAAATATAAAAAAATTCTTTGATGAAAATTTTAAAGATATTGATTTATATATAATAAAAATAATATTATTAGAAAATATTGACTTAATAAATGGAAAAAAACAAGATATAAATATGATGAATAATAATGATTACGGATTTGTACAGTTTCACCCATCTTATGATTATACCGATTTTGTTGAGGGGTTAAGACCTATTAAAGACAGTAATGGAAATATTGGCTTTGAAAGAAAGGACGGGGTTTTTAAAGAGTTTTGTAAGGAAGCTTTAAAAAATAGAAGCAATAAATTTGTGTTTATAATAGATGAGATTAACAGGGGAGAGATTTCAAAAATTTTTGGTGAATTATTCTTTGCTATTGACCCCGGATATAGAGGAGAAAAAGGAATAGTAAAAACACAATATAATAATTTGATTAATAATGATGAAGAAGATGATGATTTTGAAGATGGATTTTTTGTTCCAGAGAATGTTTATATAATAGGCACTATGAATGATATTGACAGAAGTGTTGAGAGTATGGACTTTGCTATGCGTAGGAGGTTCGCTTGGAAAGAGGTTAAGGCGGAAGATACACAAGAGAGTATATTGAAAGATTTAGATGATAGCATAAAAAAAGATGCAATTGACAGAATGAATAATTTAAATAAGGCAATAGAACAAATAGAAGGTTTTAATTCATCATATCATATAGGGGCTTCTTATTTCTTGAAGTTAAAAAATTATTATAAGAGTTCAAGCGATGATAAAGAAACAGCATTTAAAAGTTTGTGGGAGAATCATTTGAAAGGACTTTTGTTTGAGTATTTGAGGGGTATGCCTGATATAAATGATAAACTTAAAAAGTTAGAAGATGCTTATAATACATCACATGCTAATAATACAAAACAAGATACTAATATAGATGATAATAATATAAATAATTGATAAATTTTAAAATAAGGAAGAACCAAAAATGCAGCCTTTTTGGTTCTTTGTGGCAACAAAAGAACTGGGGTGCGGGGCAAAGCCCTGCTATAATAAATGAATACAGACAATAAAATTATTAAATTAAAAGATAATACTCAACATAAAATACATAATAATATTTCTGAAGAGAATATAATCTCAATTAAAGAAATTTCAGGCAAAACTATATCAGCTATAAAAGATAATATTATAATATTTCCTAATTCCATAAAAGAAAGTAAAGATTTAGAAGAAGAGAGCAGAATATTTGATATTATTAATGATAGTATACACACTAACAATGTAATGGGCTTTATTAGCTACAATAACACACAAATAAAAATTTCTTCAAGATTTGCTTTCAATGATAATGAAGATTATTTTCTACATTACATGCTTATGAAAGTGCTTTCTCTTAATGTTGTTAATTTAGAGTATAGTAAAGATTATGATGATTCATTTGATTTTTTAATTTATATGTTTATTAGTTTTTTTAAGAGAGCATTAAGACAAGGACTTTTTAAGCAATACAAATTAATAAAGCATAATGATTCTAATGTTAAAGGCACTATTGATATTAATAGATACATTAAAAATAATATTCCTTTCAATGGTAAAATTTCTTACAACACAAGAGAATATAGTTATGATAATAATATCACTCAATTAATAAGACACACCATAGAATATATAAACACGAAAAACAGATATCTTTTAAGCTATGATAATGAAATAAAAGATTATACTCATCAGATATTTTATTCTACACCAAGCTACGAGAGAAATAAAAGAGAAAGCATTATAAATAAAAACTTAAAACAATTATCGCACCCCTACTATTATGAATATGAGCCATTAAGAAAAATATGCATTCAAATATTAAGGCATGAAAAATTAAAGTATGGTAGAGATGATAATACAGTGTATGGATTATTGTTTGACGGTGCATGGCTATTTGAAGAATATTTAAATACTTTTTTAAGCAAAGAAAATTTTGTTCATGCAGAAAATAGAAATTTAAAAAACGGTATTAAACTTCTTGACAATGCATGGAGAGTGTACCCAGATTTTTATAAAATAGAAAATGATAATAATATAGTACTTGATGCTAAATATAAAAGACTTAATTATTCAGATAGTGAAAGCATAGACAGAAACGATAAACATCAAATAGTCTCTTATGCCTATACGCTTAATGCCAAAAAGGCAGGGTTTATTTACCCTGTTGAAATTGATAATTGTAAAGAAAATAGTTATATAGGAAAGCTAAACAATAAAAATATTGATTGTGAAATACATAAATATGCCTTGAAAATTCCTTCAAAAAAATTAAACGAAGAGAATTTTAATAATATAAAAGATTTTATTGAAACAATGGAAAGTTTAGAAAAAGAGCTAATCTCTAAGCTTAATTAATATATTTTTCCTTTCATGTCCAAACATAAATCAAGTATGCTAACAGCAAGTGCAGCCTCTACAACTGCAACAGCCCTCACAGCAATGCAAGGGTCATGACGTCCTTTTATAGTCAAAACTTCTTCTTCCTTTGTTTCTATGTTTAATGTTAATTGCTCTTTAGATATTGATGGAGTAGGCTTTATTGCCACATTTACAACTATAGGCATGCCATTAGAAATACCGCCCAATATTCCGCCATTATTGTTAGTTTTTGTTTCTATAGTTTTTATGTTGTTGCTTTCTTTTATGGTGTATGCATCATTACATTCGCTTGCCTTGTAGTTTACAAAATCAAAACCAAGTCCAAACTCCACACCCTTTACTGCAGGAACAGCAAACATGGACGAAGCAATTCTGCTCTCTATAGAAGAGTAAAAAGGATCTCCAAATCCAGCAGGCACATTAAAAGCAACCGCTGTTATAATCCCGCCTACAGAGTCCATATCAAGTTTAGCTTTCTCTATTGTGTTAATCATTTTCTCCATAGCATCATCATCAAACACGCTCAATTCTTTATCATAATTCTTTATAAACTCATCATAACTTGGAAGTTCATTATTAGGGTATTTATCTTTTATGTTATATATTTGTTTTATATGTCCTGCTATATTGATATCAAACTTTTCTTTAAGAGCGAGTTTAGCCAAAGCACCTGCAAATACTAAAGGAGCAGTAAGCCTTCCAGAAAAATGCCCTCCTCCTCTTATATCATTAAAACCTTCATATCTAAGCATAGCAGTATAATCACTATGCGATGGTCTAGGCAAAACTTTTAAATTAGAATAATCGCTACTTCTTTTGTTTTCGTTTTTAATAATGGAAGCTATTGGCATACCTGTGCTTATATTATCCAAAACTCCTGATAATATTTCAACTTTATCGCTTTCTTGTCTTGTGGTAGAGAGTTTATTGTTTTTAGCCCTTCTTCTTTCCATTTCACTTTCTACAAAATTATTATCTATATTTATTCCATAAGGAAATCCATCTAATACGCATCCTATAGCCTCTCCGTGAGATTCTCCAAAAATACTTAATTTCAAATTATTACCAAATACGCTTCCCATTATTTTATATTCCTAAAATTAATTTTTTATTAGTATATATTATTTTTTATAAACTTTCTATATTAAAATATTTAATGACTATATAATCAATTATTCTTAAATAAAATACCAATTTGTTATTGAATTTTGCTATATTATAATTATAATCTTTAGAGTTAGAAAAATTTTAGTATTTAAAAGGATATTATGATAATGGATAAAGTAAATGTTTCTCTTATAGGTGTAGGCAGAATGGGTCAATTTCACCTTAATGTTATAAGTCAAATAAATAGTATTAATTTAACAGGTATATATGATGCTGATGAAAATCATCTTAATGAAGTATCTAATAAATATAACATTAATAAATTTAATAGTTTAGATGAAGCTATAGACAATTCAGATGCAGTAATAATAGCAAGCCCGACAAAGTATCATTTTGAAATAGCCAAAAAAGCATTAGAAAAAGGTAAGCATGTATTGGTAGAAAAGCCAATGACAGAAACCTATGCACAAGCTAAAGAATTACAAGAGATAGTAAACAAAAAAAATCTAATACTTCAAGTAGGACACGTTGAAAGATTTAATGGAGCAGTACAAGAACTTCATCATATAATAGAAAAACCTTATTTAATAGAAGCAAGAAGATTAGCACCATTTACCCCTCGTATTACAGATGTAGGTGTTGTATTTGATATAATGATTCATGATTTGGATATAGTAACCTCTCTTGTAAAAAAGCCTGTTATAAGATTTGCAGCAAGCGGAAAGAGAGTGAGAACAAACAACGAAGATATTGCAAGTGCTTTATTAGAGTTTGAAGATGAAACTATAGCAACAATAAGTGCAAGCAGAATCACACAAGAAAAAATTAGAACTTTAGCTATAAGTACAGAAGATGCTTATTTTATATTAGATTATGCTACCCAAGATATTACAATACATAGACAAGCAAGCAGTGAGAGTAAAATTAAAACTTCTATAGGAATTAATTATACTCAAGAATCAATCATTGAAAGAGTATTTATTCACAGAGATAATCCATTAAAATTGGAAGATGAACATTTTGCAAACTGTATACTAGGTAAAGATAAAAGATTCGTCTCTGTGGAAAATGATGTAAATACTATTAAATTAACAGAAGATATACTCAAAAAAATTAAAGAAACTTGGTAATAATTTATCTTGACAATGAAAATATATTTAACTATAATTAAATTGAGGTATTTATGGGTAGGCGAATATTAAATTTTGTTATTTTATTGTTTATATCATCTTCTTTAATATTTACTCAAAACAAAAAAAGCAGTATAGGAATTGCTTTATATAGATTTGATGATAATTATACAAAATATTTAAAAAGCTATATAGAAAAAAATATTGGAAATAAAGCTTCTCTCACTATATTAGATTCTCATAACAGTCAAATAACGCAAAATGACCAAATAGAGATATTCTTAAATAGGAAAGTTAATCTAATAGCTATTAATTTAGTGAATGAAAACTATGCTCAAACTATAATAAATAAAGTTAGTGTTAGAAATATACCTATTATTTTTTTTAATAGAGAACCGGATTCAGAAGCTCTTAATAGTTATAATAATGTTTGGTATATTGGAGGAAGTAGCGAAAATGCAGGAACGGCTCAGGGAAGAGTTATAGCAGATAGCTGGAAGTCGCATGCTAATTGGGATAAAAATGAAGATGGAAAGATTCAATGTGTTATAATAAAAGGAAGAACTAATAGTTTTGAGAGTGAGAATAGAACTCAATATATGAAAGATTATTTAAAGGCAAATAA
>NZ_SRZM01000071.1 GCF_019402445.1 Brachyspira pilosicoli | reverse complement strand
TCAAACAAAAGTATTATCTATAATAGATAAAAAAACTATTAATATAAACACAATTTTAAGATTCGATAAATTATGGGCTTATAATATAGCATCAAATGTAGTAGAAATATCCACTCATTATGGAGTAAATAAGTTTTTTGATAAATATAAAAATATTCCAGCTGTAGTAGTTTCTGCTGGTCCTTCATTAGAGAAAAATATTAGAAAATTAAAAGAGTTAAAAGATAAAGCAATAATAATAGCTGTAGATACTGCGATGAAGCCATTATCTAGTCATAATATATCACCGCATTTTGTTATCACTATTGACCCTCAAAAAAAGAACTCAAAATATTTTAGAAACATCAATTTTAAAGATACTGTTTTGATAGCAGAATCTTCTGTTGATAATGAGGCAATATCATCTTTTAAAGGTGCAATATATTTTTTAGATTCTATATTTCCTCTTGCTAAATATTTTATGAAGCCTTTAGGAAAAAGGGGAGATATTACTATGGGGGGAAGTGTTTCTACTGCTGCATATGACTTTGCTATTAGAATTGGAGCTAACCCTATAATAATGCTTGGGCTTGATTTATCTTTTCCTAATCATCAAACTCATATAAAAGGAAGCTATCATGAAGAGAACTTTTTTACAGAGATAGGAAAGCTTGATTCTTATGACAGCAGAATATATAAAGTGCTTGTTTCCGGCAATTTGAGAGAAGAGAAAAATGTTTATGGGGAGAGTGTATTTACAGATTCTCGTTTTGATATGTATAGAAATTGGTATGAGGAGCAATGCAAATTAAACAGCAGTAAAAAATTCTATAATGCCACAGAAGGCGGAGTAATAATCAAGGCAATGGAAAACATTACAGTTGATGAGCTTCTTCAAAAACTTGACAATATTAATATAGAAATAGATAAAAACTCTGAAGAAGTAAATAAAAAAAATGAAATATTATCAAGTATAAAAACAGGTTTAGAGAAAATAGATGCTGAAATAATAGAGCTTAAGCCTTATGTATTAAACGCCATTAAACTATGCGATGAAATTAACAGGGAATTAAAAAGACATAGAAAAGTGGATAAACTTTTGGAGAAGTTAAGCGAATCCGACATAAAGATACTTAATATAAGCAAAGTTAATGAGTTTTTGGGTGTTACCATGCAGAGGGTTATAAAATCCATTACAGAGGGCTTTGAGTTTGAAGATAGCGATTATGATAAATCTATAGTAGGCTCTTTTAAGCTTTATGAGGCTATGAAAGACAGCATTGACTATAATCATTATATAATAGAGCGTGCTTTGATAAAGATAAACAAAGAACTATAAAATTTATTCTAAATAAAACTTTATAATATTTATTATATTTATATAATAATAGATATATAATTTTTCTTATGTTATTTCGGCTTTTGTCGATAAACTATTATAGTAGTATTTTTTAAGGTAATGTTGTATGAAATATATAATACTTTTTATATTTAGTTTTTCTATACTTTTTGCTCAAGATAATTTTTTAGATGAGATAGTATTAAATGAAGTTGAGAGGATATATCCTAATGATGAAATAGTGGCTCCTAATTCTTTTAATATTAGCATGAACTTTGATTTAAATAGATATAGATTAAATGAACCTATAACTATGGAAATAAGAATATATGCTCAAAAAGGAGAAATAAGTTTTACTAATTCTATTAATCCTTTCAATAATTATAAGTTTACAGTTTATGATAATTATAATAATAAAGTTGTTTCATCAGATAATTATACTTTATGGAAATATCAAAATGATAGAACTATAGATAATTCAAAAGATAGGGTGATTACATTAAGAGAGGGTGAGAGTTATTCATTTTTTATAGATTTGAATAATTGGTTTTATTTTACAAAATCTGGAAGATATAGAATAGAGGCCACTTTTAACCCTATGCCAGATTTAACTGAGAAATATGTTATTAGAGCAGATGATGCATATTTCTTTATTGATGAACCTCTAAGAACAGCAACTACAACTCAATCTACAAATAACATTGTTGTTGCTAGAACTTCTACTAATAGTGCTTCTACTTTGCCTGTGTATTATCCAGATGAGGTTGTTACATATACTTTAGATGCTATGAAGAGAAAAGAGTGGAGTAACTATTTTAATTATATGCATATGCCTTCTATTATTAGTATAAGCCAAAGATACAGTGAAGCTTATAGAAAAAACTATAGCAATACTTATCTTGAAGATTTTACTGATACTGGAATATATCAAAAAGCTGCTAGATTGAGTTTTCAAAATTTCTTAAAAGAGCAATTCTCTGATACTGTCAGCGTTAATATGATAAGAACTAATTTTGGAAATAATTTCTTAAATGATTTGGAAAATGCTTATAAATCAGAAAATATTAGAGAGCTTGCTATAAGATTTGATATTCTCTATAGAACTTCTTTGCCTGAAGAGAAAAAAGCTTTATTTGATGAGTTTAAAAAATATTTAGCTTCTGCTTATGATAGAAATCTTAGAAATCAGTTTATGACAGAATTAAGAAGAAATATAGTATCAACTAAAGACACTACACTAAAAAATCATTATACTATGGTTTTAGATATGATGAGTAAAGAATATGATGCTGGAACTGTATATACTTTATTAAACTATACTGTTGATAAAGTTACTATCACAGAAGAGTATGGACTAAAAAGAGCACAAGTTGAAGTTACTATGTATAATAGATTCTTTAATATGAATACTGGTGATGTTTATGACCCTACAGTAAAAAGAATATTTATACTAAGAAAAATGGGTGAATATTGGTACATAGTAAATTATTATGATACTGTGATGAGATAATATATAAAAAACTCAAGGGCTGTTTCTAAATATTTAGAGCAGCCCTTTTTGTATATCAAGAAATCACATATTGGTATAAAAACCAGAAATGAGAGAATGAGCCCATTAATACAAATATATGAAATATGTCATGGGTGAATTGTTTAGTTTTATACTGATACTTTTTTCCTAATGCATATAAGAATGCACCTATAGTATAAAATATTCCGCCCCATATAAGCCAGCTTAAATGAAGTATATTAAACTCTTGTAAAAGAGGTTTGAAAGCAAAAGCAATAATCCAGCCCATAGAAATATATAAAATTATTGTGAGTATTGGGCTTTTATATATTAAAATAGTATTCGATATCATGCCGATTAATGCACATGTCCATATCACAGATAATATGAGCATTCCGACATTTTTTGGAAGTGAAAATATGCATAGCGGCGTGTATGTTGCTGCTATAAAAATATATATGCCTATGTGGTCAAATTTACGAAATAGCTTTTTTACTTTACCATCTGGAAAAAAATGATATAGAGAGCTAAATGTATATAGTAATGTAATGCCAACACCATAAACTACCACAGGAAGCACATAGTTTTTATTTACTTTTATGAGCATAAGAACAAATCCAGCTATTGATAGTAAAGCTCCTACACTATGAGAAATAGCTGAATATAATTCTCCTATTTTTTGAGTGTTTTTAGTATTTATAACGCATTTTGAATTAGCGGTCATGATTCCTCCTAATTGTTGTGCTAAATATTAACTTAATTAGGAGTATCTAACAATAAAAGAAAGTTACTATTTTCTATAGCATATTATAACTATTTTTCTAATTTTCCTAATAAAAATACATTATCCCAGTTAATATCATCTTCTGTTGGTATGGGATATTCATTCCAGTTGGCACTATTATATGGTTTCCAATATGAATCTTTGCCATAACCGTTCTTATTTAGCCAATTTTCTAATTTTTCCATATAATATTTGTTATAATCATTTGCTATATATAAGTTTCCATTTTCTATTACAAAGCCTTTATATCTATATATTGTATTATTTTTAAAATTACCGCTATAATTAAAATCTACAGTTAAATACATTGGATCATATACTTTTTTATTTTCTAATAGATTATATAAATTAAATCTTGGAAGTGAGCTTAATATAAAATTTTGTCTTTTTGTTTTGGTATAATATACAGCTTTATTTTTTTCTGACATTTTTAAAAGATTATATTTTGTAGGGTTAGAGTAGCCGTATATTATAATGTCTATATTAGAGTGTTTATCGAATCTGTATATATTTTGAAAATTATCCATTACAATCTTATTTTTTGACTTTTCAATCCACATTTGAGCTGCTTCATTACTTATATCTTTTTTTGGGAGTGTTGTACATGCGGATATTACAAATAATGTTAATAGTAGTAATGTATATATTTTCATAGTTGTTTATTGCTGATATTATATATATTATATTGGAATTATACAATATTATAATTGCAGAATAAATATTAATGTAAAAAATTTATCTTTATGCTATAATTAATATTCAAAAAATTATAAGGTTTAATTATGACAGATATAAAACTTTTAATATTTGATATGGACGGTACTTTAATTGACAGTGCTTATTTGAATTATTATTCATACAGCAATGCTTTTAGAGAGTTTAATATAGAGCTTGACGAAGAATATTATTATAAAAAATGCTTTGGCTTGCATTACAAAACTTTTGTGTCTAATATATTGGATTTAAATAAAATAACAGAAGATAAAGATGCTTTAATTGAGAAGATACATACCAGAAAAGAGGAAATATATTTAAACAATCTTAATCTCTTAAACATTCACCCTTTTATTTATGATACAATATTGTCTAATAGGGGTAAGAAAAAACTAGCACTAGCAACCACGGCCTCACCAAATGGAGTATACGGCATATTAAAAGCATTTAAATTAGATGAAGTGTTTGACTTAGTTTTAACAGGGGCAGACATAACAAACAAAAAGCCTCACCCAGAGATATTTTTTAAGTGCATGGATTATTTTAATGTATCAAACAAAGAGATAATAATCTTTGAGGACAGCGAAGTTGGCTTGGAAGCGGCGTATGGAACTAAAGCATGGGTGATAAAAGTTGAGAAGTGGGTTAAGTAATTTGTATTATTTTTTATAAATAAAATATTTATAATATATTATTTAGATATATGAAATCCTATTAATAGATTTTCTTATTATGCAATTATAATTTTTACTTCTTCTTAGGCAAATACTTTATTACTTGGGCTTCTAACTCTATGGATTTTTGTTTGTTGTCGTAGCCCAATACTTTGCCGTAAACTTCTATATAGTTCTTTGCCTCTAGATTTAATGTTACATTGTATATTAAGTCAGCAACGCCAACTATGTTTTCAGCATTGTGGTCATATACTAATATTCTTGCTTTATTCTTTGGCACTCCGTCTATATTAGTTTTTGATATGCTGTTTACATCTGCTTTCCATTTTATATATCCGCCGTTATATAAGTCATAGTTGCCTACTACTGTAATATAATCTGGGCTTTCTCTAAATATATTATAATCTGGTGCTATTACAAAATCTTTCAAAACTCTAAATCTTTCTTTTAGATATTCGTTTATGTCGCTTTTTAATGCACCGTTTATTATCATAACAGCCTCATTAACTGATGCACTTCTCATATTCTTTTTTGCCTTGTCAAACATCTCTGCTACTTCTTTAGGAGAGTAGGTAGGGCTTTTTGCACTCTCTGGAATCTTTCCATCTTCAAGCCCTTCAAATAAATACACATCTTGTAATTTCTCTCTAAGCTCTTTTTGTTCTTTGTCTAATAATATATATTTTACAGCAGGATATCCTCTGTCTATTGCTAAATATGATAAGAAAGATATAACAAAAATTATAGGTATAAATATAAGAAGTTTTAATATAGATATCTCTCTTTTTCCTAAAATATATGCCTTTGGATTAATTTCATTGCCTTTAGCATTGTTAGTTAAAAATCTCACTCTTTCAATATTATCTTTAGCTATTTTGTTCTGAGGGTCAAGCTCTAATATTCTAAAATATTCTCTTAAAGCATTTTCTCTGTGCCCATTATGCAAACTAATATAACCCTTTGCAATCATAGCATTCACACAAAAACTATCCTCTCTAAGTGCCTTTCTAGATACCTCTTCAGCAGCATAAAAATCTTTTAAAAATATATTGGCAAAAGCAAGCATAGCAAGAGCATTAGCATCACGGTTTAATGCAGTTCTATTGGATAAAAGTAAATCTTTAGCTTTTTTATATTTTTTTCTTCTTATGAGGCTGTAAGCACTAGAAGCTATATTGTCTTTCATTTTTGATGATAGTCCTTGTGTATAGTTTACATAACTTTTCGGAATTATGATAACTTACTTTAAGCATTTTTTGATTATATGAATGCTTAAAGTGTTATCTAAAAAAATTAAAATTTAGGATAATTAAAAAATGTTATTTCTTGCTTGGGTCAAAAACACTGTCTTCTAAAAGTAAATCTTTATATTCAGTATAATAGTAAGCAGTAAGTTCATCTAAAGCTTTAGCATATTTGTCTTTTAAATCGCCGTATAATATTCTTTCTATTAGTTTTTGTACAACATCTTGAAGAGCATAAGGTACAGCATAAGCTCCTACATGACTAAAACCTATATTATGCATATGCTCATGAAACATCAAACCAGAAAAACTAGCATAACCATATAAACTATTTCCAGACCATTGAATCCAATTAGCATTTTCAAAACCAACCCAATCTGCAGTAGGAATTTGGTCTACAGGCTGTCCTCCAACATAATGCACATATCTTGATTGACCTACAACTCCTAAGCCAGCACCGCCTGTTTTTAATTTTTCATATATAAAGTCATGGCTTACAGTTCTTATAACATCAACCATTATATTAGGGTCATACATATCGCCTTTTTTTATAGAGAAATTTCCATAACTTGCATCAACTGAAGAGCCTAACTCATTTTTCTTTTCATTTACTTTTGTAGGAAATTCTTCACTATTTACAGCAGTTCTCATAAGTGCCATACATCTTAATATAAAACGTTTCTCTTCTACTGTTATAGTGGCATAATTAGTCAAATCTTCTGCTATCTTAAACTCAGCAACTCCAACATCCCAATAAGGATATTTTTTATTAATTTCTTCTTTAGTATATGTATCAGGTTTCAAGGAATTGTTATTACAGCTTAATAGAAATAATATCATTGTAAATAAGCTTAATGTTATAAATAGTGTTTTTTTCATTTTTGCTCCTTAAAACTTAAATATAAATTTAATAATTAGGCAATATTTTTATGCCAACTTGAAAACCTATGTCAAAGCTTGATATATTTTGTTTCATTAATTTTGTTAGATTTGCATTTTGATTATTTAAAAGAGGAGTTTTAAGTGAAAGTCCAAAATCATAACCAACATATCCGCCTAAAACAAAATTAATTTTTTTATCTGTATAAATAGAGTAGTCTACTGAAAATTTTATATATGGTATTACTGGAATATTAAATATATTTTTTACTTGAAAAGCATTATAATTTTCAATGTTTCTGTCAATTTCATTTTTTGTATAATTATAATATGAAGAAGCAGACCTAACATATAAAGGCACTTTTACTCCGCCTGCCAAACCAAAAGAGAATTTTTTCCAATTTAATTTTGGATATATTCCAAAAACAATACTTTCAAACATATAAACAGAAGTATTTTTATTATTATCATCTCCTCTAAAAAAAGAAAACTCATCATGAGAATAGCCTATTTCACCTAATAAACTAAAACTCATATTTTTATTAATATTAAATCTATAGCCTATATTTAATAAAACTCCAGAATCAAAACCAACTCCAGATTTTCTATTTTCTTTTTTTACTATATTATTAAAATTAGTCTCTTGTTGCTGAGTTGGGTTTTCATTTGTAAGAGAATATTGATTTATTCCAACTCCAATTCCTAAAGGCACAAATATTCCAATTTCAAGACTGTTTTTAGCAAATGCATTTATATATGATAAAGCCAACATTATTATTAATATCTTAAAAAATCTCATTTAATCTCTCTTTATTATAAAGGTCTTATTTTTACGCCGATATTAAATCCTATATCAAAACTAGATATTTTATCAGGCACTATTTTTGTTAAATCAGCATTTTTTGGTGTATATGTGAGAGGAAAATCATAAGCGATATATCCTCCAAGTACAAAGTCAAATTTCTGCGAAGAATAAATACTATAATCCACTGCTAATTTAATATATGGTATTATGTTTGAGTTAAAATAATCTTTGTAGTTTTTAGTATTTATTATTTGAAGTTTTTCTGTAGAATATCCAAGCAGAGGATTATAGCTTGAATTATTTATAGTTCCTGATAAAGCAATTTTTACACCAGCACCTATACCTATAGAAAATCTTTTATAATTGAATTTAGGAAGCACTCCAATTAGAAAACTATCAAAAGTATAATTTCTATAATTTTCCATTCTTATTGCTTGCGAATTAGTTTCTGTATCTTTTAACTTGTAATTGAATGTATCTCTGCTATAGCCCAATTCAGCTAAAAAACTAAAACCAGAAGTTCTATTAATATCTAGCTTATATCCAATTTGCACCAAAGCACCTGTTTCAAAACCAACAAATGTATTTCTTGTGTTGTTTGATATGTAGCTATCATATGTGTTTTGATTCATATTTGTTGGGCGTTCTGGGTGAGTATTGATACCTATACTCATGCCGATAGGAACAAATAGAGCTATTTCAAGCCCGCTTTTTGCAAACAATGTAGAGCTAAATATTAGAATTGTTATTAGAATTTTTAGTATATTTTTCATTATTGCCTTTATTGTTGTATATAAAATATTTATTTAAATATAACAATTTTTTTTATAATTACAATTTTTTAAATTAAAAATAATAATTTTTTATAGAATTACTTTCTTAATATTATGTCTTTCTCAAATATGTTAAATAAGTTTTTTTATTTTATTCAACTTTTTCCTGTCTTATGCACCTAAAGGTACTCCCTTCGGTCGCGGTGCGGACTTCGTCAAAGTTTTTATACTTTGGATGCGTTTCGCAAAACTGCAAATAAATAATACTAATTATATTATTATCTTAATATAAATTATTAAATTAAAACTAAAATAATATAAACATTATTAATAAAAAACTATCATTAATTATTACATATTTAGCTATATCTTTTTATTTTAAATAATATATAATTAATGTATATAATTATTTACAAAAGGTATAGATGTTTAGATTTATTTATTTTGTTATTATTTTGTTAAGCATATTCTCATGCAATAAAAATAGTTATCGCTTGGAAGATAAAAATGGTAATAATAATACTTTTGAAAACTCACAGCTTATATCTAAAGACGGTATAAAAGGAAGTATTGTTAAAGGTCAAAAGGATTATTATTATTTTAATATTAATAAAGAAGAGCTTATTGATTTTGATATATCTAACTTAGGAGATAAGCCTATAACTATGACTTTATATAACTATAAAACTAATGTTATTAAAGTGATAAGTGAGTTTGAAAATACAAATGAAAACACTAGAGTTTATACTATTCAAACCAATGATAAAGGTGAAGTGTATTCTTCTCAGGTTATGAAAGGTATTTATTTTAAATCGTCAGAAAACATTGAAGAAAATAAATATTATATAGTTATAGAATCAAAAAATGATGACACTGAATATAGCTTTATTCTTAAAAAAAGAGAATATAATGAAACTGATGAAAAAGAGCCTAATGATATAATATCGCAGTCGCAGATAATAGATGTTAATAGTGAAAATAGACTTTATACCATAGATGGATATTACAGCCAAGTTTTTAATCCTAAGTTATATTCTGGGGATTTAAAAAACATGGAAATAGATTCTTATAAGGTTACAAATAGTTCTTTTAATACTTATTCTATATCCATAGAACTTTCTGGAGTTCCTTCTATTGATGCTAGTATAAGGTTATATGATAATACTGGAAACTTTATTGCTAATTATGACCTTAATAATGTTGGAGACGGAGAGATTGTTGAAAAGTTAGTGCTTTATCCTTATATGTCATATTATTTTGTTTTGGTATCTGATAAGGCTGTATTAAATATACCATATAGGGTAAGTGTATTAGCTAAGCCTTATGATAAATATACTGAAGATGAACCTAATAATAAATATACACAAGCACAAAATTTAGAGTTTAATAAAACTTATAAGGGTGCTATAGATTATTCTTATGACAGAGATTATTATACATTTAATGTACCTATACAATCAAGCATAAAACTATCTTATTTTCTAATAGATTCTCAGGCTATTAATTTGAGAATATCTAATGAAAATGAAGGAATAATAGCTACTATGCCTCAAAATGATGATGAGTATACTACCAGCTTAAAGCAAGGAAAGTACTATTTAATTTTTGAGAGAGATACTACTAAAGAGAAATGGGTGAAGGGCAGTTCTAAGATTAGAAATTATGAGTTTAGTATGGCTATATCCAATGAAATTAGTGGGTATTATGAGGATTTAAATTATCTTAATGATTACTATAGCAATGATTATGATGATAGTTTCTACAATAATAATTATAGTGATGGCTTTTACAATAATGGATATAGCGACAGTGTCAATAATGATAATCAAACAGAATATAGCAATAATGAAGAAACTAATAATTATATTATACTAAAAGATGAAGATTATAATGCAGAATATTATTATTATAATAGTGAAGATAGTAATATGATAAATAATCAACAATATACTAATGACGGTGAATATTAATTATGGGTATAAAGGATATTTTTAAGAAAAAAAATATTAAAAAAGATTCATCTGAAAACAAAGAATCATCTTTAGAGAATACTTCTAAAAAAAGAAGATTTAAAAAAAGATATATTCCTTTA
>NZ_SRZM01000070.1 GCF_019402445.1 Brachyspira pilosicoli | reverse complement strand
TACATGTTTATGAATATAATGCATTTTTAGGAGAAAGTTTTTATAGAAATTATCCACTAACTTATTTAAATACAAATTTGTATTATACATATATATCTGATAAGAAAGAACTTTACGATATAAAAGATCGTAAATTTTATTTTTTAGCTAATAATATTTTAAATGATGATGATATATTTAGTAATTATAATATAAAAAAATTATCATCATATAAAGGTATGTATATTTTTTTATTTGAAAATACTAATTCTAATATGAATGAATAATTATATACATTCAAGTAAAATATTTTAACTTGAAATTTATATATTATGTTATATGATATATACAATTATAATTTATAAGGAGTTAATAATATGTCTTTAATAGATGATATAGTAGCTAGAGAGATATTAGATTCAAGAGGAAACCCTACAGTTGAGGTTGATGTTTATTTAGATAGCGGCGTTATGGGAAGAGCAGCTGTTCCATCTGGAGCTTCTACTGGTGAACATGAGGCTGTAGAATTAAGAGATGGTGATAAATCTAGATATTTAGGTAAAGGTGTTCAAAAAGCAGTTGAAAATGTTAATGAAATTATTTGCAATGAACTTATTGATATGGATGCTTTAGATCAAGTTGAAATAGACAGAACTATGATAGAACTTGATGGTACAGAAAACAAAGGTAAATTAGGTGCTAATGCAATATTAGGTGTATCACTTGCTGTTGCTAAAGCTGCTGCAGAAGAATTAGGTATGCCTCTATACAGATACATTGGCGGTACTAATGCTAAAACTTTACCAGTACCTATGGCTAATATCTTAAATGGTGGTGCTCACTCATCAGCTCCAATCGACTTCCAAGAGTATATGGTTATGCCAGTTGGTGCTCCTACTTTCAAAGAAGGAATACGTTATGTAGCTGAAGTATTCCATAACTTAAAAGCTATATTACATGATAGAGGATTAAGCACTACTGTTGGTGATGAAGGTGGTTTCGCTCCAACTCTTAAAGATAATGAAGAGCCTCTTCAAGTAATTATGCAAGCTATAGAAAAAGCTGGATACAAACCTGGTGATGATATAATGATTGCTATGGACCCTGCTTCTAGCGAATTCTATGACAAAAACAAAAAGAAATATGTATTTAAGAAATCTGATAAAAGAGAACTTTCTTCTGCTGAGATGGTTGATTTTTATGCTGATTTATGTAGCAAATATCCTATTATCTCTATAGAAGATGGTGTTGCTGAAGATGACTGGGAAGGTTGGAAAATCTTAACAGACAAATTAGGTAAAAAAGTTCAATTAGTAGGTGATGACTTATTTGTTACTAATGTAAAAAGACTTCAAATGGGATTAGATAAAGGCGTTGCTAACTCTATTCTTATTAAAGTTAATCAAATAGGTTCTTTAACTGAAACATTAGATTCTATTGAACTTGCTAAAACTCATAATTATACTGCAGTAGTTTCTCACCGCTCTGGTGAAACAGAAGATACTACTATTGCTGATATAGTTGTAGCTACTAATGCAGGTCAAATTAAAACTGGTTCTGCTTCTAGAAGTGATAGGATTGCTAAATACAATCAATTATTAAGAATAGAAGAAGAATTAGGAGACAGAGCTATTTATTTAGGTAAAAAAGCTTTTTATAATTTAAGTCTATAATTTTGTCTATATAAAAATTAAGCTTACAATAGGAGATATTTCTTATTGTAAGCTTTTTTTATGTAAGTAATTAAATAAAATGTGTTTAATGTAAATAAAACTTATTTATATATTTTTATTATTTTTTTAAAAATTAAAAGTATCAACAATATTTATTAATTTATTTTTTATTTCTTGAAAATCAGAGTTTAAGTCTAATGTATTAACTGCAAAATATTTCTCTTGTATTTTATATTCTTTATTAATATTATCAGAGCATAGTGGATAAAGCAAAACACCTTTTATAGTTTTAAATTTTTTATTGACATTACTCATATAAGAAAACATTTGGTATAGATGAGAACTCCTTATTGAAACTTTATTATTGTTTTTTATTAAAATATCTTTATAAAATTTTGTATCTATTATAAGGCATTTTTCGCTATTACAAAT
>NZ_SRZM01000007.1 GCF_019402445.1 Brachyspira pilosicoli | reverse complement strand
ATTAAAACAATATAAATATTTATTAATTTACTTTATTATCTTAAAAATATATTTTAATAATTAGGAGCTTTAGAAGTAATTTTTACATCATGTACATGGCTTTCTGCAAGACCTTGATTTGTAATCTTCAAGAATACTGCCTTTTTCTGTAACTCTTCTATAGTTCTAGCACCAATATATCCCATTCCAGAACGAATACCACCTGTAATCTGATAAACAACATCCGCAACATGACCTTTATATTCGGTAACACCCTCTATACCTTCAGGAACAAACTTAGATTTATTTACTACTTCACTTTGGAAATATCTGTCTTTACTTCCATGAAGCATAGCACCCACAGAACCCATTCCTCTATAAGGTTTATATTTTTTACCGTCTATGATAATAACATCACCAGGAGCCTCATAAGTAGAAGAGAAAAGCCCCCCAGCCATTACAGCATCAGCCCCTATAGCAAAAGCCTTTACTATATCACCAGAATATTTTATACCGCCGTCAGCAATAGCTCCAACATTATATTGTTTAGCTATCTCAGAAGCATCTTCTATAGCAGTAAGCTGAGGGACCCCAACACCAGCAATAATTCTTGTTGTACATATAGAACCAGCACCTATACCTATCTTTATAGCATCAACTCCCGCATCAACCAAAGCCTTAGCTCCGTCTTTTGTGGCAATGTTTCCAGCTATAACTTCCACTTGAGAATATTTCTTTTTAATATCTGCTATAGCATTTAATACATTTTTTGAATGACCATGTGCTGTATCTATTACTATTACATTTACACCAGCTTCTATTAATTTTTCTGTTCTTTCATATCTATCATCAGATATTCCAATAGCAGCAGCAGCTATCAAAGAACCTTTTTCATCAAGACTTGCCTTTTCTTTATTTTCTATATCTTTAAAACTTTTTACAATTGCTACTTCTTTTGCCTGTTGTTCTAACGGCATATTTTTATGTATAACTCCCAAAGCTCCGCATAGTGCCATTGCTATAGCCATTTTAGATTCTGTTACAGTGTCCATAGGTGAACTTATTAATGGAGTTTTTAATGTGATTTTTTTAGTTAATTTTCTTTCTAAAGATACATCTTTGGGAAGAATGTCTGATTCTTGTGGTACTAATAATACATCGTCAAAGGTTAGAGCTTCTTTTAAATTAGCTGGCATAAGATAAAATCCTTAAAATAAAAATTCAATAAACAATTATATAATGCAAATATTTTTATTGCAATTATTTTTTATATATTATTTTTTATAATAAATAAAAAAGGCATAGCACTATAAAAATGCCATGCCTCTTATAATTAATAACAATAATATATTATTTTTTTGCTAACTTTTTAAACTCATCTGCCAAGAATTGAACATCAGTACCTACTATTACTTGTACAGAAGTTTTACCAGGTCTTAATACACCAGGGAAATGTTTTCTAATTTCAGAATCATTTACTATAGAATTGTCTTTTACTTCTAATCTTAATCTTGTAGCACAGTTATCAATATCAACTATATTTTCAAGTCCTCCAAGTAAAGGAAGAAGAAGTAATGCTTTATCTGCATAAGAAGCATTTTTGCTAGTTGATACAGTAACTTCTATTTCATCAGTATCATCATCTTCTCTTCCAGGAGTTTTAAGATTAAATTTCTGAATAGCAAAGTTGAAAATAACAAAATAAAGCACAAAGAATACTATACCTTGTACAATTAACATATACCATTGAGTAGCTAAAGGGTTTCTAGTAGAAAGAACAAGGTCAATCAAACCAGCAGAGAAACCAAAACCAGCAATCCATTTCATACTAGAAGCAATAATCAAAGATATAGCAGTTAATATAGCGTGTATAAGATATAATACAGGAGCAACAAACATGAATGAGAACTCTATAGGTTCAGTAACACCAGTAAAGAAACTAGCAAAACCAGCAGCCAACATTATAGAGCGAATTTTGTTTCTATTTTCAGGTTTAGCATTTTTAATGAAAGCCAAACAAGCACCTAAAAGACCAAACATCATAATAGGGAAGAAACCAGCCTGATACATACCAGTTTGTCCGATAACAGCAGTACCAGCATCAATAGAAGCCTGACCGCCTAAGAAATTAGGTATATCATTAATACCAGCAACGTCGAACCAGAATACTGAGTTAAGAGCATGGTGTAAACCAACAGGAATTAAAAGTCTATTAAAGAAACCATAAATACCAGCACCTATAGGACCAAGACTAATGATAGCTTCACCAAAACTTACTAAACCGCCATAAATAGCAGGCCATACAACCATTAATATGAATGATACTATCATCATAACACCAGAAGTAACTATTGGTACAAACCTTCTTCCGCTAAAGAATGCTAAGAATTCTGGTAATTTTACTTCAGAAAACTTATTGTATAAACCTCCAGCTATAATACCACAAAGTATACCTATAAATTGGTTGTTGATTTTAGCAAAACCAGGAGCTACATCAGCAACATCTTTACTCTGAATCATAGCAACAGTAGCAGGAGCTAAAAGAGTTGTTACAACTAGAAATGCTACAAGTCCTGCCAAAGCAGCAGCACCATTTCTATCTTTAGACATACCAAAAGCAACTCCAACCGCAAACAATATAGGCATATTATCTATAATAGAACCACCTGCCTTAATAAAGAAAGCTGCCACTGGGCTTCCGCCTCCCCAACCATTAGGGTCTATCCAGTAACCAATACCCAAAAGGATAGCAGCTGCCGGCAATACGGCTACAGGTACCATTAAGGATTTACCTATTTTTTGTAGATAACCAAACATCATATCCTCCAATATGTTAAAAATATTTTTTATACATAATCGTATATATATAAGTATATACCATTAATATTTATAATCAATATTAAAAATATATTATATTTCTAAAGTTAGTCCGTCATATGCACCATACATATTTTTTGGTAGTTCTTTTTCTAAATTTTTATGTAAAACATCATGAGTTAAATGTGTAAAAAATGTTTTTTTAGCTTTAATCATATCTGCTATATTAACAGATTCTTGAAGTGATAAATGTGTGCTATGCGGGCGATATCTTAATCCATTTAATACTAAAATTTCACTGCCTTCTATGAGTTTTAAGCTTTCATCGCTTATGGAACTTGCATCCGTAATATATGTGAAGTTATTAAATCTATAACCTAATATGTTTAATATACCATGTTTTACAGGAATTGGAGTTACAGTTATATCATCAAATTTTATAGGTTTTTCTATAATATGAAACTCTAAATCTGGAATTCCTCCTCCTATTTGAACGGGGTTAAATATATAATCGTATTTATTTTCTAATACTTCCATAGTATCTTTATTGCCGTAACAATCTATATGTTTATGCATAATAAAATTTAATGAACGCAAATCTACTATTCCAGAAGAATGGTCTGCATGATGATGAGTATAGAATACAGCTTCTAAGCTATCAACTTTTTCTTTTAACATTTGTTCTCTAAAATCTAAAGAAGTGTCTATTATGTAATTTTTGTTTTTATGTTGTATTAAAACAGATGCTCTTGTTCTTTTATCTCTTTTATCTTTACTCTTACAAACATTACATTTGCAGCCTATCATAGGTACACCATCTGATGTGCCAGTGCCTAAAAAAATTATCTTCATGATGCTTTATCACTCCTAAAAAGAATTATATATTTTTTACTGCTAATATCAACATAATTATTTTATTAGTTTTAAACAAGAAATTAATTCTATATGATAGGTGTCTGGAAACATATCTATTATATTTAAATCTATTAATTGATAATAATCTTTTAATAAATTAATATCTCTTGCAAACGTCATAGGATTACAAGAAATATATATAATTTTTTTTGGTTTTATTCTAATAATGTTTTCTATTACTTTTTTGTCTAGTCCGTCACGGGGAGGATCAATAAATAAACTATCTATATTATAATTTATTTTTTTTAATGTTTCGCTTGCATCTTCTTTTATAATATCTTTTGCAATACTTACAGAGTCAGAACTTATTTCAGAAGAGATTAATTTGTAATCAATATTCAAACTTTCTAATTTATTTCTAATTGCAACAGTAAAAAATCCGCTTCCAGCATAAAGCTCAACTAGATTTTTATCATCTTCATTAAAGTATTTAATAGCACTCTTTTGAAACTCATCTAACAGATAATGATTTGATTGAAAAAAGCTTTTATGTGATAATGGTACTTCTCCAAAATACGTATTGTAATTTGTTTTATCTATGCCGTATTTTTTTATTTTATTTTTTTGTTTTATAGTTATTCCGTCAAAATAGCTTGTATCTATATTTTTATTTTGTTTTATAATATCAATAAATGATAGTGTTTTGCCATTATTACTTTCTATCGCATAGATATTTCCAGTTATATTATTGCGATGAACAAAGTTTTTTATTTTATCAAAAAGTTTTTCCTTTAATATTATGCATTCATCTATATTCACAAACTCATTAGTATTAAATTTATAAAATCCAATATTGCCGTTTTGAGCTATCATATTTACTCTGAGTCTATAATGTTCATTAGGTGATTTTATTATATTTATTTCATTATTATATTCTATATTTCTTATGGAGTTTAATACTATACTTTTTTTTATTTCTAATTGCTTATTATATTCAATATGATTAAAAACACATCCGCCGCAAATACCTGCATATTTACATTTTGCTTTTATTCTATGTTTTGAAGGCTCTATAATATTGTTTATATTAGCATAGCAAAAGTTTTTATTTTCTTTTTTTATGGATATATCAACTACATCACCTTCAACAGAATGTGCTACAAATATAATTTTTCCATCTTTAGCAACGCCATATCCACCATAAGCTGTATCTATTATTTTTACTTTCATAATACTTATTATACGTTAAAATTTTAATATATCCACAAATAAATATTAATTATAATTATGTAGATTTTTTTATAAAATATTTTACCTTTTTTTATAAGTTCTGTTTTAATAATTAGTATTTTTCATAAATAATCTCCCACTTTTATTTGGCTTTATCTTTATAAAGCTGAATAAAAGTGAATCCTTTTACTTTATATACTTTTTTAATCTTTCAAATATATAAGAAGAAAAAACATCATGCCCTTCGCTATTTAAATGAACCCCATCAAAATACAAATCATAATATTTATGCTCTTTCAATATTTCATTTATAAACATATTGTAAACATCAATGCATTTTATATTATTTTCTTTTGTGTAGGAATTAATAAAATTAACATAGTCCATTAATGTGCTTGACATCTCTTCTAAATTACTAACTTCAAAAAAAATAAAATCTTCTTTTATGAAAGGTATAGGTGTGAATGCTATTATATCTATATTGCTTTCTTTAGATTTGTTTATTATGTCAACAAAGCTTTTTTTTATATCTTCTAAAGGCTTAAAAAGAAATATATCATTTACTCCACCCATGAGTATTAGAGTGTTAGCTTTTTCATTAATAACATCATTATCAAAACGATAATACATTGAAGAAATAGTATCTCCGTTTATGCCTTTGTTTATAAACTGTATATTAGAGTTATTGAATTTAGTATTTAATATAGATGTCCAAACTTTATTTCTATTAACCATATAACCATAAGTAGTGCTATCTCCAAGGCAAACTATTTTCATAAAACATCACCTGTAATTTTTATATCGAATTTATTATATACAATTACAAAATAAATTAAAATATTTTTCTATAAAATATATTTTAATTTATTATAAAATCATATAATATATATGCATAATTTTTTGCAGGTTTTTATTATGACAAAAGATATGACTGTAGGAAGTCCGTTTAAGACTATAATATATTTTTCTATACCAATGCTTATAGGAGGAATATTTCAGCAATTCTATGGGGTTGCAGATACTATTATTATAGGCAAGTTTGTAGGGTCAAGGGCATTAGCTTCTATTGGGGCTACTACTTCTACTATGTTTTTCTTTTTATCTTTTGCTATAGGGTTTACTAATGCTTTTTCTATAGTAATGGGGCAGTTTTTTGGGGCTAAAAACGAAACTATGCTTAAAACTACTTTTGTTAGTTCCATATATTTAACATTATTTAGCTCATTTATTCTTTTTATACTTGGTATATTTTTATCAAGACCTCTTATGATATTATTACAAACACCAGCAGATATAATAGATAATTCTGTATTATACTTGCAAATATGTGTGGGGTTATCATTTGGGCAGCTTATATATAATGGGGCTTCTAGTATATTAAGGGCTTTGGGTGATAGTAAAACTCCTTTATATTTTTTGATACTTACAACTGTTTTAAATATCATATTGGATTTAATTTTTGTTGCTTTACTCAAAATGAATGTATTTGGTGTTGCCATTGCTACTGTAATATCACAAATAATATCTGCTTTTTTGAGTGTATTATATATTATTAAGAAATTTCCAATACTAAAACTTTATAGAGAGGATATTGTTTTTAATTTTGAAAATTTATTTATGATAATAAAAATAGGTATTTCTATGAGTGTGCAGGCAATATTTTTATCTATAGGAGAGATGATTATAAGCGGAGTTGTTAATACATTCGGTACCAATGTTGTAGCATCATACACTACAGGAAACAGAATAAATCAATTTGCTTCTATGGCATATTTTGTGGTATCTGAAGCTTTTGCTGTTTATGTGGCACAAAATTTTGGGGCTCAAAAGTTTGATAGAATTAAAGAAGGTTTTAGAAGCATAATAATATTATCATTATCTTTAAGTTTATTTGCAACATTTATTATATTTGTATTTGGAGATAATTTGATAAGGCTTTTTATTTCAAGCAATGATGAATATATAGAAATAATAGTAGAGATATGCAGAGGCTATTTAAGAATATCATCGATGTTTTACCCGTTTTTAGCTATAATACTATTGTACAATAACTCTATAAGGGCAATAGGAAAAGCACTAATCCCTTTAATTTCTGGAATAGTTGAGCTTGTTATAAAAGTTGGAGGTTCCGTATTTTTATCTATACCATTTGGATATGTTGGAGTGTGGTTTGCAAATCCTGTTGGTTGGGCTTTAGGTATACTTCCTTCTTGCATTTACTTTCACAAGTATGCTTTTAAAAAGTAGGGTTTAATGTTTAGGCTTTTTTGAAGTGATATTTTTATGCACAGATTTTTTTGCTGGCTTTAATTGTTTAAGCTGATTTATTTTCTCTCTTATCTCAATAGCCTTTTCAAACTCTAAACTGTCTGAAGCTTTTTTCATCTCTTTTTCAAGCTCTTTTATATAATCATCGCTTTTTTGCTCAGGGTCTATTTTTACTCTTTCATTGAAGCGTCTAAAGTCAAAATGAAGCTCATAAGAAGTTTCAACTTTTTCTTCTCTTTCAATTATATCTTGTATTTTTTTTATTATCGTTTTTGGGGTGATGTTATGCTCTTTATTGTAGTCCATTTGTATTTTTCTTCTTCTCTCTGTTTCATCAATGGCTACTTTCATAGCATCGCTTATAGTGTCAGCAAACATTATCACTCTGCCGTTAGCATTTCTTGCAGCACGTCCTATTGTTTGTATTAATGTAGTAGTGTTTCTTAAAAAACCTGTTTTGTCTGCATCAAGTATTAGTATGAGTGATACTTCGGGCACATCAAGCCCCTCTCTCAAAAGGTTAATGCCCACAAGCACATCAAAAGCCCCAAGCCTCAAATCTCTTATTATCTCCACACGTTCAACTGTTTGAATGTCTGAATGCAAATAACGAGTTCTCACTCCATTTTCATTTAAATATTTTGTGAGGTCTTCTGCCATTTTTTTGGTGAGTGTTGTTATAAATATTCTTTCGTTGTTTGATACTGTTTTTTTTATCTCTTCAAGAATTCTGTCTATTTGACCGTTTATAGGATATACTTCAATTATAGGGTCAAGGAGTCCTGTAGGGCGAATTATCTGCTCTACAACTTGGCTGCTTTTTTTTAGTTCATATTCTGCAGGAGTGGCACTAATATATATTGTGTCATTAGTGAGGCTTTCAAATTCTTCAAAAAATAATGGTCGGTTATCTAATGCTGAAGGAAGTCTAAAACCATATTTTACTAAAGTCTCTTTTCTGCTTCTATCTCCAAAAAACATTCCTCTAATCTGAGGCACACTTACATGCGACTCATCTATTATAGTTAAAAAATCTTTTGGAAAATAGTCTATCAAACAAGCAGGTCTATCTCCCTCTTTACGTCCTGATAATGGGCGAGAGTAGTTTTCTATGCCTGCACAGTAGCCCACTTCTCTAAGCATTTCTAAGTCATATTTTGTTCTTCCGTATATTCTTTCAGCTTCTACTAACTTTCCTTCGGATTTAAATTTATTATACTGCTCTTCAAGTTCTTCTTCTATTAATTTTATTCCTGCTGCTAATTTGTCGCTTCCTGTAACGAAGTGTTTTGCAGGATATATTACAACTCTATCTTGCTCTGCAATTTTTTGCCTTGTGATAGGGTTAATTTTTATAATGCGTTCAACAGTGTCGCCAAAAAACTCTACTCTTATAACCTCATCAGAATAGGCACTCATTATCTCTAAAGTATCTCCCATTACTTTAAATCTTGCCCTCTCAAGCACATCTTTAACTCGTTCATATTGTATAGATACTAATTTTTCAATGATTTCATCTCTGTCATATTCTCCGTCTTTCTCTATTGCAATATAAAGTTTTCTATAATCTTCAGGAGAACCCAAGCCGTATATACAAGAAACAGAAGCAACGATTATAACATCTCTCCTTTCAAGAAGCGATGTAGTAGCTTTAAGTCTTAGCCTATCAATCTCATCATTAACTGAGGCATCTTTATCAATATATAAATCCTTTGCAGGAACATAGGCTTCAGGCTGATAATAATCGTAGTATGAAACGAAGTATTCAACTGCATTGTTTGGAAAAAAGTCTTTTAATTCTCTATAAAGCTGTGCTGCCAAAGTTTTGTTATGCGACATTACAAGAGTAGGACGGTTAGCTTTCTCTATAACATTTGCAATTGTAAAAGTTTTTCCGCTTGCAGTAACACCTAAAAGAGTTTGATATTTATTTTTATTTTCAAGCCCTTTAACTAAAGAGTCTATTGCTGTTATTTGGTCTCCTGAAGGCTTGAAATTCGATTCTATTTTAAAACTTTTCATTATGCCTCGTTATTAATAATTGTAGTAAAATTATTTTATAGTATAATTCTTAAAAAGTAAAACATAAGACTTGTTTTAAAACTAAATTAAGAAATATTTACAGCATTTTTAATTTTACTATTTAAATTTTTATAACGGGGCTTTGCCCCCTGCGAAGCGTGCCCGT
>NZ_SRZM01000069.1 GCF_019402445.1 Brachyspira pilosicoli | reverse complement strand
CAATGATTCTTTATATGTAATAAATAATAATTTACAAATTAAAGAAATTGAAATTATATTGGAAAATAATAATTCGAGGGACTTCTTATTTGATTTCTCTAAAATAAATATTGGTTTTTTTGAAAACAATATAGATAAAATTTTAGAAAACTTAAAAAAAGAAAAATCCCAAGGAATAATACAACTTTTCCAAGATAAAAGAAATATGATTAATGAATATCTATTTAATAAAATAAAAGAAATAGATAATAATAAAAATAATATAACTGATTTCTCAATGGAGATTTTGAAATATTATTCAGCAGGTATTGGGTCTACACCTTCTGTTGATGATGTTATAGTTGGAATGATAATAATAGCAAAAGCATATAATGATGATATTTCAGTATTTAAAAGTGATTATAATAAAACTACAAATATCAGCAGAAATATGATTTTAAATATAATAAAAAATAGAGTATCAGATAATATAAAAAATCTCTATGAGAATGATGATATAAATAGAGTATTAGAACTTGTAAAAGAAATAGGTTCTAGCTCTGGCATTGATATGATAGTTGGTACATTTTTATATATAAAAAAAAGGAGGGGCGAATTTTGTTTAAGAAGTTCATTATAAAAAGTAATTATTATAAAGACTCTATAACATTGATGTCTTTAACAAATAAAGTTAATACGCTAGAGGGAGTTATAGATTCTACTCTTGGTATGGCAACGGATATGAATAAAGAAATAGTAAAAAGTATTGGATTTGATGAAAGCGAAATAAATAAAGCTAAATCAACTGATATGATGATTGCATTAAAACTAGAAGATGAATCATACTTAGATAAAGTTTTATCTGAAATAGAAAATATGTTTATTGTCAAAGAGGAAGATAATACTTCCAAAACATATACTAATACTAAGCAAGCTATTAATGAAAATAAAGATATTAATATGGCAGTAATATCTATACCTGGAAATCATGCTTATTTAGAAGTAAAAAAATGCCTAGAAAATAATATAAATGTAATGCTTTTCAGTGATAATATGAGCATTGAAGAAGAAAAGAAATTAAAAGAATTAGCTGTATCAAAAAAATTATTGATGATGGGACCAGATTGCGGAACTTCTATTATAAATGGTGTTGGGCTTTGTTTTGCAAATAAAATTAGAAAAGGAAATATCGGTATAGTTGGTGCAAGTGGTACAGGAATACAAGAGGCTACAGTTATAATAGATAAATTAGGTGCTGGTATTACTCATGCTATTGGTACAGGTGGAAGAGATTTGAGTGAAGATATAGGCGGGCTTATGATGCTTCAAGGTATGGAAATGTTGGAAGATGATGAAGAAACAAAAATTATTCTTTTAATATCAAAACCACCTGCAGAGAGTGTTACAAAAAAAATATTAGAAAAGATAAAACAATCTAAAAAAAGATATGTTGTATGTTTTATAAATGGTAAAAAAGAGATGGTTGAAGAAAGTGGTGCTCTATTTGCTTCTACATTGCAAGAGGGAGCTGTTATATCTTCTTCTTTAAGCTTAAACAAAGAAATAAATGTTGAAAATATAGATATAGAAAAAATAAAAAAAATCTCTTCAAAAATAAATAAAGAACAAAAATATTTAAGAGCTTTATACTGCGGAGGAACATTAGCAGCTGAAACTGAAATGATAATATCTCAAAACCATAAAGTATATAGCAATGTTTCTAAAAAGAAAGAAAATAAATTAGAAAATCCATTCAAATCATATCAAAACACAATTATAGATTTGGGCGATGATGTATTTACTCAAGGTAAACCACACCCTATGATTGACCCAAGTATTAGAAACTCAAGAATATTAGAAGAAGCAAAAGATAGAGAAGTGGCTATTATAATATTAGACTTTGAGTTGGGATATGGCTCTAATAATGACCCTGTTGGATTATCTATAGAAACTATAAAAAAAGCAAAAGAAATTGCAAACAGTGAAGGAAGAGAAATAATATTTATAGGATATATATTATCTACAGAAACAGAAAAACAAGATGTAGCTAGACAAAAATCTCTATTACAATCTATGGATATTATGATGGCTAATAGTAATGCAGAAGCAGCAAAAATAGCTAGTTCTATACTAAAGGAGATACAATAATGGCAAATATATTAAAAGATAAAATGAAAATATTAAATATAGGTTCTAATATTTTCCAAGAGGATTATAATATTCAAAATATTCAATATGTACAAGTTGATTGGAAGCCATCAAATATAAAACCAGAAACATTAAATGCTTTAGAGATTTTAGAAAAGAATATTGATAAAATAAATAAAGCAAATGAAGAGTTTATATCAAAAATAAATTCGGCATCTCCTGTTTTAATAGATATAAAACCAGCTATAGATGCAATTCCTAATATGGAAAAAAATCTCATACTTCATGCTGGTCCGCCTATAAAATTTGAAGATATGGCAGGTCCTATGAAAGGTGCTGTTTTAGGAGCTTTAGTATTTGAAGAATTGGCTAGTAATTTAGAAGAGGCTGAAAAATTAGCATTAAGCGGAAAAATAAAGTTTGCCCCTTGTAATGATTATAGTACAGTAGGACCAATGGCTGGTATAGTTTCTGCTTCTATGCCTGTGCATATTATATTAAATAAAACTAATGGAAACAAGGCCTTTTGTACTGTAAATGAAGGATTAGGTAAAGTATTAAGATTTGGTGCTAATGATGAAAGTGTATTAAATAGACTCAGATGGATAAGAGATGAGTTTGCTCCTACATTATCAAAAGTGTTGCAAAAAATAGGAGAAATTGATATAAAAAATATTATTACACAAGCACTTCAAATGGGTGATGAATGTCATAATAGAAATAAAGCAGCTACTTCACTCTTTATAAGAGAGATAGCTGAAGAGTTTTTTAATTTAGAAGATAAAGAAAAAGCAAAAAAGGCTTTAAGCTTCATTATTAAAAATGACCATTATTTCTTAAATTTATCAATGCCTTCTGCTAAGGCTAGTTTAGACAGTGTAAACAATATTAAATATTCGAGTGTAGTATCAGTTATGTCTAGAAATGGAGTAAACTTTGGAATGAAACTTTCTGGATTAGGTCCTGATAAATGGTTCCAAGGACCTGCAGAACCTATAGAAGGATTATTATTTGCAGGATATACTAAAGATGATTGCTGTGCTGATTTGGGAGATAGTGCTATTACAGAAACTTATGGTATAGGAGGTTTTGCTATGGCAGCAGCTCCAGCTATAGTAAGTTTTGTTGGAGGCACTGTAAAAGATGCTATAAACTTCTCAAACTCTATGCATACTATCACTGCTGGTGAATCTGCTATGTATAATATACCTACTCTAAACTTTAAGCCTACTGCTTTAGGTATAAATATTATGTCTGTTATTGAAACAGGAATAAGACCTGTAATAAATACAGGAATAGCTCATAAAGAACCTGGTATAGGTCAAGTTGGTGCTGGTATTACTCACCCTCCAATGTCTGTATTTGAAGATATTATTATTGAGTTTGCAAAAGAATTTAAAAATTAAGTTTTCACACTCTATAAAAAATAAAAGAATTAATCAACTAATATAGTTTGATTAATTCTTTTTTTATATTAACTGATTTTTATAGTTTCATTTTTTAATATATAATTTCTAGTGCAATCAAATATTGTAATACAATAGAATTATGTTATTATATAAAATCAATATAAATGAGGAAATTAATTTATGTCTAATTATAATTTAGATGATACTATAGTAGCATTAGCAACACCCTATTCAAAAAGTGCATTGGCACTAATAAGAATGTCTGGAAAAGATTCTCTAAACATAGCTTCAAAAATTTGTTATTATGCTAACAATGAAAATAATAACATTACGAAATTTGAACATAGAAAAAGTTATTATGCTTTAATTAAAGATGAAAACAATACTCCTATAGATGAGCTTGTAGTACTTACAACATTATCTCCAAACACATTTACTTCAGAAGACACTGTAGAGTTTATGTGTCATGGAAGCATAGTTGTTATAGAATCATTGATAAACCTTATAATAAGAAACGGAGCAAGGCAAGCAAATAGAGGCGAATTTACATATAGAGCTTATATTAATGGAAGAATTGGCATAAGCGAGGCTGAGGCTATACATGATTTAATAGATTCTAATAACAGATTAATGGCTGAAGCAAGCATTTACAAAATTAGAGGAAGGCTTACAAGGGAGATAGATAAACTTAGAGAGAATGTAAAAAATACTCTTATGCTTATCTATGGCGAATTAGATTTTCCAGAAGATGAGACTGAAACTTTTTCTTATGACAAACTAATAGAAAACTTTTATGCAATAAAAAAAGATATAGAAAATATTTTAAATAATTCTAAGAGAGTAGAAAATCTCATTAACGGAATAAAAGTGTCTATATTAGGAAGAGTTAATGCGGGAAAGAGCAGTATATTTAATATGATATTAGACAAAGAAAGAGCAATAGTTTCAAATATAGCTGGTACTACTAGAGATTTTTTGAGCGAAAATATTTATATAGACAATATACCATTTTATTTTATGGATACTGCTGGCTTTCATAAAGAAGCTGATAACGATATAGAACTTGAGGGAATTGAGAGAGCTAAAAAATGTGCTAATGAGGCTGATATTATAATTGCTGTTTTTGATTATAATGACAATGCTAATGATGATGATATTAATTTAATAGAGTTTTTAAAACAATTAAAAAATAAAAATATAATTTATGTGTTAAACAAAATAGATTTAGATAAGAAGTTTGACAAAAAAATAGATAATGCAATTGAAATAAGCACCAAAACAAAACAAGGAAAAGACAAATTAATAGAGGCATTAAAAAATCATATAAAAGATTCTGATATAACAATTTTTAATAAAGAAAGCTATGTAAACAATAGAGAGAGAGGATATTTAGAGAGAGCAATAGAGCAGTTGAATGTGTGCATAGAAAAGTCAAATAATAATCATTTATTAGATGAAGTAGCAGAAGAGATAAATATATTAAATAACATATTAGGCAATGTAAGCGGAAAGATTGAAGCAGAAGAGATAATAAACGAGATATTTGAAAATTTCTGTATAGGTAAATAGAAATATAAAAAGAATTATATACTAAAAGTTAATTTTATATTTTTATTATTTTCGGAGAATAGTCCCCCTGCGAAGCGTGCCCGTAGGGTAGAGCCCCTACTTCTTTTTACTACCGAAGGAAGTACCTTTAGGTATGGCCCAAAGAAGCAAAAAGACTGCATTTTTTAGCTAAATTATACACTACATTTTATATATACTTTTGATATATAAATTAAATAAATGCATTTTTTGCAACTTTTTGCGGCAGGAAAAAGTTGAATAGAACAAAAACTTATAAATATATAAAAAATAAACCGCTTTTGTGGGATGAACAAAGCGGCTTATTACAAATATAGTTATTGGGGGGTAGTCCAATCAACCTAAATATAATATCGTCTGTTGCAATAATAACTTTAATATTTTTTTATTTTATTACAGTTTTTATTACCCTATGAAAGTTTTTATATTCTATTTTCTCTATCTCATCGCTATTAAAACCAGCTTCTTTTAGCTTTTCTAATATAGCATAAGACTTTGAAGCATCTTCAAGCCCTTTTACTCCTGTAATACCCTCATCTTCAAAATATTCATTATAGTCAAAGCCAAGCCCTATATGATTAGTGCCTATAGTGTCGGCAATATATTTTATATGATCAACTGCCCTATCTATTGTTTGCTTATCTTTATCTTCGTCTACAAAGTCTTTATAACAATTAAACCCCACTACTCCATTTAAATCCCTTATCACTTTTAACTGCTCATCTGTAAGGTTTCTCATACTGCCGCATAACTTTCTGCTATTTGAATGCGATGCTATTATAGGCGAGTCTGTAATATTAGCTACATCATAAAAAGATTTATCATTCAAATGAGAAACGTCAACTATCATTCCCTTATCATTCATCTTTTTTATTACTTTTTTTCCAAGCTCTGTTAATCCTCTGCTGCTATCTCCCCTAGCCCCTGTAGCAAGTTTATTCTCTTCATTCCAAGTTAAACTAGCATGCCTAACACCATAATCATTATAATAACTATCAAGAATATCTATATTATCTTCAATGGGCATTAAACCCTCAAAACCCAAAAAAGCATAAAACTTATTTTTGTTCTGTGCATTAATCATCTCATCATAACTTTTTACAACTTCTATAATATCGCTGCAATAGTTAAGCTCTTTTTTAAAACATTCAAGTATCTCATTAGCCCTCTCAAAAGCTCTCTCGTAATTTTTTCTCTCAACCCACACAACAAATATACTTCCTCCAACTTTACCTTTTACCAAATTATCATAATGATACTTTTTTAATATATTATTCTCGCCCTTCAAAGTCTTTACAGCAACATCAGATAAAACATCAGAATGAGCATCAAAAATCATAAGTCTATTCCTTAAAATTAAATTTTCAAAAATAATATATCAATAAAAGCTATTTTACAATAGATTTATTTCATAATTAAATTAATAGCTCTATAAAATATTTTTTTATAATCTTATATAAATTAAAAATACAATTTGACAAAGATTTTATTATAATATACTATCATTCAATAATGAGTGAGTATGATGTTGAAATAAATAATGTCTTTTCTTTAGAAGCAATAAATTTTATGAGGAAATCTATAGTTGATTCCTACGGTAATGAAGTATATTTTGGAATCAATTTTAATTCTTTCGGTATATTAGATTATATAGAAGTAATGGCAAGGGGAAATAAAGATTCTGTACCTGCCATAATATCGCTTTCATTAGAGTTTGACGCTGTAATACATAATCACCCATCAGGTCAACTTACTCCTTCAAGGGCAGATTTGGCTATAGCAAGCGAATTGGGCAATAATGCTGGAGTTGGTTTTTATATAGTTAATAATGATGTTGATGATTTTTATGAAGTTGTAAGACCAATTAGAAAAGAGAATGTAAAAAATATAGATGCTCCTGATGCATTATTTATGTTTACAGAAAATGGGCTTTTAAGCAAAATATTAAAAAAATATGAATACAGACAAGAACAGACTGAACTTGTAGAAGCTACAATAGAAGCTTTTAATACAAATAAACATTTAATATCAGAAGCAGGCACTGGAATAGGTAAATCATTTGCATATTTAATACCTGCTTTATTATGGCTTAAAGAAAATAAAACAAGAATAGTTGTTTCAACAAATACAATAAATCTGCAGGAACAAATCATAAATAAAGACTTACCGTCTATAATAGATGCTATAGCTCCAAATGTGAAATATGCTTTAGTAAAGGGGCGTAATAATTATGTATGCATTAAAAAAGTAAAAGATGCTTTGAATGATACTGATAAATTAGATTTTGAAGACCAAATTGAGTTTTTTCAAGATATTGACAATTGGCTTAACATTACAAAAGACGGCTCTATTACAGATTTGGGCTACAAACCAAAATCTGAATTATGGGAAATGGTTGCATGCGATACTGATACTTGCACTCATAGAAAATGCGAATATTTAGAAGATTGCTATTTTTATAAGATGCGTAAACAGCTTAATGCCGCACAATTATTAATAGTCAATCATCATATACTATGTGCAGATTTATCTTTGCACGCAGAAACTTCAGGCAGATATAGCCTACTTCCAAAATATACAAAAGTGATTATTGATGAGGCTCATAATTTTGAAAACTCTGCTTCAAGTTATTTTGGAGATGAGGGAAGCAAAAATGGCATATTAAAAGCACTTTTTTATATATCAAGAATAAAGAAAAATAAAAGACTCGGCGTAATAGAAACTATTAATAATATGGTTAATCAAAATAAATCTTCTATAGAAGTAGATGATTATAGAGAATTACTAGAACTAATTAATAGTGTACATGAAACAACTTCTAGAGTAAGAAATGTAGTAGATGAATCTTCAAAACAGTTTTTAAACTATTGTCATAAAAATATACAAACAAAAGAAGGCTTAGGATTTAAATTTAGAATATGTCCAGAAATTATCATTAATAATAAATGGAAAGAAGAAGGAATTAAACCTTTAAGAGAGATGGTTTTAGTTATTACTTCATTAGTTAATGCATGCGATAAGCTTTACAAAAAATTCTTTGATATAGCAATAGATAAGGGTTTTGATTATGAAGAGATAGCACAGATGAGTAATGCCTATCTTGAAAGACTTAAAAGACAATTAATATCTCTCAATGCTGCAATAGATTATAAAAAAGATGAATATATAAGATGGGTTGAAGCAAGAATAACTAAAAAAGGAAATCTAATACTTAATTGGCATCTTACCCCTGTTACAGTAGCTAAAAACTTAAATGATTATTTATATTTGAGGTTTGATACTGTTGCTATGTATTCTGCCACTCTCACAGTTTCAAAGAGTTTTAACTTCTTTTCTAATAGACTTGGTTTTGACTATATAGAAAAAAACAAAAAGATAGAAATATATTTAGAGTCACCTTTTAATTATAGAAACAACGCAAGACTTTATATATCAACAGATTCACCAGACCCAGCAAGCGATAGTTTTAATGATTATACATCAAAAGTACTTCTTAATGTATGCGATATTACAGGCGGGCGTGCATTTATACTTTTTACGGCATTCTCTTCTTTAATGAAAGTTTATGAAACCACAGTTGAAAAGCTAAAAGAAAAAAATATTAATGCCCTTGCTCAAACTTCTTCAATACATAGACATACTTTACTTGATATGTTTAAGGCATCAGAAAATAATGTTTTATTTGGAGTAGATTCTTTTTGGGAGGGTGTTGATGTTGCAGGTAAAAATCTTGAGGCTGTAATTATACCAAAACTACCATTTGCTGTTCCTACAGACCCTATAAGCGAAGGAAGATACAAATATATCGAAGAAAATGGAGGAAATGCTTTTTTGGATTATGCTCTGCCTTTTGCTGTTATAAAGTTTAAACAAGGTTTTGGACGACTTATAAGAAGCAAAGAAGACAGAGGGATAGTGTTTGTATTGGATAAAAGACTATATACCAAAAATTACGGCATGCAGTTTATAAACTCACTTCCAAATGCAAGTATATTGAGAGCAAGCATAAAAGAAATTTTTAAAGATATGAACAATTTCTTTGAGCAATAAAAGCTATTAAGTTTATATTAAAACATATTCTATAAAAATTTATATTTTTTAAATTTATTATTTGCAGGGCTTTGCCCCGCACC
>NZ_SRZM01000068.1 GCF_019402445.1 Brachyspira pilosicoli | reverse complement strand
CCGCAAAAAGTTGCAAAAAGTGCAAATATTAAATTATTATGTTTTTTGCATAATACAAACTGTATATTAAATCTAAAAATTTAGTTACTCGCTAAACGTATTCTAATTGTAAAAACTTTGACGAAGTCCGCAGGGCGAAGGCTGGAAAAAGTTGATATACATTTATAAAAATATATTTTTATCTTAATAAAAGCAAATATGCAACAAATAAAAATTGAGAAAACTTTTAACAAATTTTTTAATTACATCAATAGAAATCTCTAGTCTCTGTTTCAAAATATTCTTCTAAGTTGTATGGAGAATATATTCCTTTATCTGTAACAACGGCACTTATTAGTTTTGGAGGTGTAACATCAAAAGAAGGATATATTCCTTTAACGCCTTTTAATGTATTAGGTATTCCTCTATATGATAAAACTAACTCTGGATCTCTTTCTTCTATCACTATATCAGAGCCTTTGTTTTTGTCTTTATCTGGTATTCCTGTAACATAATAAGGAATTTCAAATTTGTCTGCCAATATTGCAGCTTGAAGAGTTCCTATTTTGTTTGCAATATATCCGTCTCTTGTGATTGTGTCTGCAGCTGAAGTAAATATATTTATAGCACCTTTTTGCATAACATAAGCGGCCATATTATCAGTAATAACTGTTACATCTATACCGCTTTCATAAAAACAAGAAGAAGTAAGTCTTGCCCCTTGAAAGTATGGACGAGTCTCTAAACAATATGCTTTAAAAGTTTTATTTTCTTTTTTAGCAGCCCTGCACATCATTCCTACTATAGTCTCTCCAAAGCATTGAGTTAATATAGAAGAATTGTTTTCTACAAGTTTTATTAAGTATGTTCCAACCTCTTCCATAATGGAATATCTTCTGTTTAGAGATTCTATTGCATTATTAAAAATAGCTTCTACTGGGCTTTTACCTTCTTTTAATGCTTTTTTAGCAGCCTCTAATGCAGATTCTGTTATAATTTTATATCTGTTTGCAGTTGTAGGTCTAGAGTTTGCAAGTACATTAGAAGCTTCTGTTAAAAATTCAATTTGTTCTTTTTCTGTTTTCTTTTCAACTTCACTTGCCGCCAAAGCCATACCCATAGCACAAGCCGTATAAGGACCAGCACTTTGAGTAACCATATTATATATAGCCTCAGCAACTTCTCTGTAATTATAGCATTCCACAAAACTAATTTCTGTAGGGTATATTCTTCTATCTAATATTCTTACTTTTTTGTTTTCATACCAAGCAACATTTTCGTATCTCAACAAAAAAGGCAAATCATAATCTTTTCTTTCCATTGTTGTAGTCCATAATATTTAATATATATATTTTATCGTAAAATATAAAAATTATCTATATTGTTTTTCTTAATTATTAAAAATATTCCAAGGGTTATAATCTGGTAAATCTGCTTCAATAAATATTTCTTCGTTTTTTGTAGGGTGGGGGAATTTAATACTTTTTGCAAACAAAGCCAAAGGCACATCATCTCTGTCATATTTTATGTATGAACCGTATTTTCTGTCGCCATATATAGCATGCCCAAGATTTGAAAGCTGTACTCTTATTTGATGAAACCTTCCAGTTTCAAGTTCTATTTTTAAAAGACTTAAATTTTTAATATTATCTTCTTTTAATACTTTATAATGAAGAATAGCTTTTTTAGCATTCTTAGTATTTTCAAAAACAACCATTGCAATGTTTCCAAGTTTGTTTGTTTTTTTTATGAGATAATTTTCTAGAGTATTTTCTTTTTCTAATAATATCCCTTTAACTACGCAGTAATAGGTCTTTTGAAAGTTTCTGTTTCTTATAGCTTCACTTAATCTTGAAGCTGCCTTAGAAGTTTTAGCAAATACCATAACTCCAGATACAGGTCTGTCAAGCCTATGCACTAAACCCAAAAAAACGTTTCCTTGTTTAGCATATTTTAATTTTATATAGTCTTTTATATTTTCAAAGAAAGATGTATCGCCTGTATTATCTGCTTGAGTTGGAATGTTTGGAGGTTTTACAGCTACTATAATATGATTGTCTTCATATAGTGGATTTATAAAGTTTGTAATTTGTTCTAAGTTGTTCATATGGATTTTTATGTAAGGAAATGTGCCGAGTCAGGGAATCGAACCCTAGACACAAGGATTTTCAGTCCTTTGCTCTACCTACTGAGCTAACTCGGCAAGTGAAAATTAGTATAACATACGATAAAAAAAAGTCAACACATTTTTTAAAATTTTATTTTATTAATAATTAACTTTATTACAAACAAATAAAACAACTGTTTTTTAAGTAAACACACTTTGACAAATATAATTATTGCTTATATAATGCATATTATTTTAAAAATGGGATAGCTATGACTAAAAGAAAAGATAGAATAATAACTTTTATTTTTGTACTTGTGATTATTGTTTTAATAAATGCTATAGTTAATCAATTTACTCCTTTTATAGATTTAACTAAAGATAAAATTTATTCTTTAAGCAGCGGAAGTAAATCTTTAGTTAAGAGTTTAAAAGAGCCTTTAAGCGTGAAGTTTTTTTTAACACCTAATTTACCACCTCCTTTTTCAACATACGAAAAATATATAAAAGATTTATTTGCAGAATATAAATCAGCAGCAGGAAAAAATATAAGCTTTGAAATAATAGACGCCTCTACAAATACAACAATGGCTAATCAATACGGAATTACTTCTACTCAAATAAATGTATTAGAAAAAGACCAAACAAGCAGTAAAATAGCATATATGGGTTTAGCGTTTATATATGGTGATTCTATTGAGTCTATACCTTTTGTAAGGTCTACCGAAGGTTTAGAATATAATATTGATACAATTATAAGAAAACTTATTGATAAAAATGATAAATTAAGCAGATTAGAAAATAATTTAAATGTTTATTATATATCTTCTCCAGAAGTTTATGAGCTTTTACCTATTGGAGCAATAGAGTTAATACCAGATAGCATAATGCAGGCTGTAACAGAAGCTAATAAAAACTTAATGAACAAAGTGGTATTTACTCATGTTGATATGTCTAGTCCAAATCAAGAAAATGAAGATATAATAAAAAAACTTAATATTAAAAAATTAGAATGGCAAGATATAAAAGATAATGACGGTGCTATTATAGTTCCAAAAGGAAGCGGATATTTTTCTTTAGTTTTAGAAAATGGTGATGATGTATTAGAACTTTCTACTTCTTCTATACTATATGGGGATTTTGCAGGCATCACAGATGAGATTTCTAAAGGTATAGACAGTATGCTTGGATTAAAGGCTAATATTGGTTATATAGAAGGGCATAATGAACCTAATACTATAGATATACCAGTTCAATATGGAGGAAATCCTAATGATGCTTATATTAGTGCGAGCAGATATGCATCAGAGATTGAAGCTAATTACAACTTTCAGCCTCTAAATTTAGATACACAAGACATTCCTTCTACAATGGATGCTTTAGTAGTATTAGGAAGTTTAACTCCTTTTAGTGATGCTGAATTATATAAGTTAGACCAATTTATAATGAGCGGTAAACCTGTGTTATTTATGCTTAATGGTGCTCATATAGATGAAAATGACCCTAATGCACAAATGTACGGACCTCGTTTAACTCCTGTTACTAATAGATTAAATGAAATACTTCCAAGTTATGGACTTTATATAGCTACAAATATGATATTTGATGATAATGCTTATAGAGCACAATTACAAGAGGGTATGCCTGAGCAGAAATTATATTATATACCTCTCATAATGCCTGAAAATATTAATTCAAAAAACGATATAACAAAAAGTATTAATTTAATGCTTGCTCCTTTATCTAGTGAAGTGTTAATTAGCAGTAATGATGCTAAAATTACACCATTATTTTATTCTAGTGATAAGAGCTGGGTAGAAACTAATGAATTAACCTCATCTATGACTGGCATGCCAAAAGACAGTAATTTGCTTTCTAAAAGACTTATAGCAGCAATTTCTCAGGGCAATATGACTAGTGCTTTTGATGGTAAAGACATTCCTATTAACTCTACAAATATTAATATAGCAAATGTTAATAGATTAAACTCCACAACAAGCGGAAGGGTTATAGTTGTTGGTTCTCCTGATATGGCTAGAAATAGTGGTTTTGATGCTAATAAAATTTTCTTAATGAATATGATTGATTATATGGTGGGGGATACTGCTCTTATGGATATAAGAAGAAAAGGTGCTATATTTAACCCGCCTTATCAAGTGCCAGAAAGTATAAAGATGGCTGTGAGATTTATTAATATAGTAATTGTTCCTTTGATTGTTATATTGTTTGGTGTAATGTTGTGGCATAGAGATAAAAACCGAAGAAAGAAAATATTTGAGAAATTTAATAATGGCGAAGAAAAATAATACAGTATTTGTTTGTGAGAATTGCGGAGAGAGCACTATAAATTGGATGGGCAAATGCCCTTCATGCGGTTCTTGGAATAGCTTAAAGCCTTTTACTGAGCCGGAAGAAAGTAAAATAAAAACAGTAAAAAATGCTCTCTCTACAGATAAAGCACAATTAACTTCAATAAAAAAAATTAAAACTTCTGATAGTATAAGAACATCAACTAATATAGATGAACTTAATAGTGTATTGGGTGGCGGTATTGTATCTGGCAGTGTTATACTTATAGGCGGAGAACCAGGAATTGGTAAGTCAACACTCCTTTTGCAAGTAGCCTCAAATATCGCTAAAAAAGAGAAAGTTTATTATTTTACAGGTGAAGAATCATTAGAACAGATAAAATTGAGAGCAGATAGGCTTGCACTAGAAGATTCTGACTTTTTAATATCATCAGAGTCAAATTGCGACAATATAATAAACACTCTTTTAGATGAGCCTCCATCACTTGCTATAATAGATTCTATTCAAACAATATATAGCCCAACTACAAACAGTATAGCAGGCTCTCCAGCACAAATAAAAAACTGTGCTTGGGCATTGATGCAAACAGCAAAGCTAAAAAACATAACAATATTTTTGGTAGGGCATATTACAAAAGAAGGCACTATAGCAGGACCCAAAATATTAGAACATATTGTAGATTGTGTTCTATATTTTGAAGGTGATGATAAGGGGATATATAGAATATTAAGAGCCGTAAAAAATCGTTATGGGGCAGTTGATGAAGTTGGAATATTTGAGATGGTAGAAAATGGTCTTATGGAAGTAAAAGACCCTTCAAGAGTTTTTACTCGTTCTCTTAATGAAGCTGTGTTTGCTGGAAGTGTGATAACTCCTGTAATAGAAGGAAGCAGGGTGTTTTGTGTTGAGCAAGAGGCTTTGGTTGGAAGCAGTGCTTTTGGTTATCCTAGAAGGCTTACTATAGGTTATGACCAATATAGGCTTCTTATAATTATTGCTATATTAGAAAAAAGATGTCATATAAATCTTTCTAATCAAGATGTTTATATTAATATTGCAAATGGTCTTAATGTTAAAGAGACTGCTAGTGATATTTCTATTGCTATGGCTATAGTATCAAGTATGTATGGAATATCTATTCAGAGAACTACAACATACATTGGAGAATTGGGGCTTTCGGGTGAGGTGAGACCTGTAAGGTTTATTGAAAGGCGTATAAAAGAGATGAAAAAATTCTCTCTTAAAGAAGTTTATATTTCAAAAAGAGCTGTAAAAGAATTAAGCAAATCAATAGAAGGCGTTAAGATTATAGGAATAGACCATATTTCTGAAGCTATAAAAATGCTTGGCGTGTCATAAATCGTTTAATATATTTTTTAGTATTTGTGAAAAATATATACAATAATTTATTAAAAAAATACTTTGTATTACAATTTAATATAATTAAAAAATATTCTAAATATAATTGTTTGCAAAATAATCATTTATGCATTAGAATATTACAAATTAATTTTTATTAAGAGGTGTTTTATTATGGCATCATTTATGGATAGTTTAAGAGAAAAGGTTAAGGCTAATCCTAAAAGCATAGTTTTAGCAGAGGGGTATGATGAAAGACATGTTAAGGCTGCTGTCATACTAAAAAAAGAAGGTTTAGCAAAAGATGTTATCTTAATAGGAGACAAAGCTAAAGTAGAGGCTTTAGCAAGAGAAAATTCACTTGTGTTAGGAGATAGTTTTGCTAGAGTATTCGACCCTAAAACAGAATCTAAAACAGAAAACTATATAGAATTATTATTTAAAGCTAGAGAGAAAAAAGGAATGACTAGAGATCAGGCTAAAGAGCTTATCGTTTATAATTCTGTATATACTGGTGCTGCTATTTTAGCTGACGGCGGAGCTGATGGTATGGTTGGAGGAGCTGTATATGCTACAGGTGAGATGCTTAGAGCTGCTTTATTTTTAATTGGATTAAAACCAGGAATTAAAACTTTATCTTCTACATTCTTTGTAGAGAGTCCTGATAAGGCTTTATTCGATGATGGTATGGCTTGTTTTGCTGATTGTGCTGTTATACCTGACCCTACTTCTGAACAGCTTGCTGATATTGCTGAGTCTACTGCTGATTCTTTTAGAAAAATGACAGGTAAAGACCCAAGAGTGGCATTCTTATCTTTCTCTACTAAAGGTTCTGCAAGTCATGAATCTGTTGATAAAGTGATAGAGGCTAAAAAAATATTAGATTCAAGAAATGTTAATTTTGTTTATGATGGTGAGCTTCAATTTGATGCTGCTATAGTTCCAAAAGTAGGAGAACAAAAAGCACCTAACTCTAAAGTTAAAGGTAATGCTAATGTATTAATATTCCCTAATTTGAATGCTGGTAATATTGGTTATAAAATTGCTCAGAGGGTTGGTAAATGTACTGCTATTGGTCCTATGCTTCAAGGTATTGCTAAACCTGCTAATGACCTTTCAAGAGGTTGTTCTGCTCAGGATATTGCTGACTTAGTAGTTTTAACTTCTTTGCAATAATTTAATTATTTAATTTTTAATAATAAAAAAAGCCCCTTAAAATATTTAAGAGGCTTTTTTATTTCTTTTTCTATTATTACTATTATTTTAATCTACGCTATATTCTGCTTCACTATCTCCGCTTATAACAAATCTATATGGGTTAGTTGGCATTATTTTTACTAAATAGTTATATAAAAGTGTTGAGCTTTGTAATACTGATGTGTTGGTATTATAATAAAAATACTTTGGATATTCTAAAACATAATCATAATAAAGACTGTCTTTAGAGCTTACAATTTCGCCTATTTTATTATTAACTTTCCAGAGGAAATATACTGATTTATCTGTAAAATAATTTGTAGTTTTTTGATTTAATATATAAGAGAAATAATTTGCAGATTTTAAATAATCATAATTCTTATAATAGTTCATAGCAGACTTATAATGTTCAAATACATCTTTTACTGGTTCTATATCATTAGTCATATATCTAGAATAGCTCCAGCCGATTATAGGTCCATAGTATGTGTCATATCTCACTAAAGACCAATCCTCGTTTTCTCTTTCTTTGTTATTATATACATTTGTTTTATTTAATACTGTAACGAAGTCATAGTTTTGCATTACATATAATTCTGTCTCTTTCCCTATACTAATAGCAGGAATTCTATCTCTTATAATAATTCCATTTCCTCTTATATAATAATCTTCATTTAATACAGGTTTAATTGCTTCTATTCTATCTTTAATAGTTTTCATTGTTTTATCATATTCTGTTTTTTCATTAGCAGTTAATTCAAAAGGAAGCACATCTGGAAAATATGATTTATTATTTAATATATTCTCCTGAAGTATGCTTGTTCTATATCTGTCTGAAAATCTTTTTAGATAATTTACATTGCTTAAATATTTTTCTTTATCTTCTGCAGATGATATTATTTGGAATCTATGACGCATTCCAAAGTAGTAGGCAAAATCTTTAAGAGGAAATACGCTTTCACTGTCAGCAACTATTCTGTCAAATATAGCTCCATTAAATGTGTATACATTGTCTTTAATTTTTATTCCTAATTGATTATAAATATTCAATAATTCTTTGCTTCTATTTGTAGTTGCAGTATTAACATTAGTGTTGGCAGAGTTTTCTTCTCCCTCTACAATACCTTCAGATATTAGCTTATTGTAAAAAGCGTCCATATAAAGCGGGTCATTTTCTACCATATAAATCAAAGCTTGACCAAGTAAATATGAAGCCTCACTTTGATAATAACTTGAAGGATATGTAAACAAAAATCTAGCTAAAGTTTCAAAACCATCTTTATAGTTTGATGATAATATTTGGTCTCTTCCTTTTAAGAAGGTTGTTAATTCATTGTATGGTGTTTGGGCATTCACTTCTTCTTTTTTTGGAAGAGATTTTAAAAATTCGCTTAAAGCACCATTATCTTCTGTATTTTCTATTGTTTTTAATTTTTGAAATTCAGTTATAGAATCTTTAACTTTACAAGATGTTAAAGAAGAAATTATTAATGCAATAATTAAAATATTTTTTATAGTGTTCATCTTATACCTTTTGAGTTTTTAGTTTCTTTATAAAACTTTCTAAAATTGATTTAGAAAAATCATTGTTCTTATTTTTAAGCATGCTATCAACTAATTTTTCGCATTCTTCTATAGATACAGACCTTATTATATTTTTTACTTCTGCTATAGAAGTTACAGACATAGATAATTCTCTAATACCAAGACCAAGCAAAATAGGAGTATACTTTGGAACGCCTCCCATCTCTCCGCATAATGTTACAAGTTTATTATTATCATTTGCTGTTTTTATAATCTGCTTTAATATTCTTAAAACAGATATATCTATAGGGTTATAAAGATAAGTTAATTTTTCATTTGTTCTATCGCATGCCAATACATATTGTATTAAGTCATTAGAGCCTATGGAAATAAAGTCGGTTTCTTCTATAAGTAAGTCTATAATAATTGCTGCTGAAGGTGTTTCTATTAAGGCTCCTATTTTTATATTATCATTATATGCTATATTTTCTTTTTTTAATTCTTCTTTTGTTTCATTAATGAATTTTTTAGCCTCTAAGAACTCTTCTAAAGTGCTTATCATAGGTATCATTATTTCTATATTTCCATATACAGAAGCTCTTAATAATGCCCTTATTTGATTTTTAAATATTCTCTTATTTGATAAACAAAATCTTATAGCACGCCAGCCTAAAAATGGATTATCTTCTTTTATGTTAATAACTCCAAGAGAAGGAGCCATTTTATCTCCGCCGATATCTAATGTTCTTATTATCACTTTACCATTTGCAGATGAAGCTATTTTTTTGTATACATTAAATTGTCTTTCTTCTGTTGGTAAAGCACAAGTGTTGCCATCATCAGAGTAGATATATAAAAACTCTGTTCTATAAAGACCTATAGAATCTATACCATATTTTATAACGCTTTCCATTTCTTCTGGTATATCTATATTGGCATTTATTTTTATTTCTACATTATCTTTTGTTATAGCTTTTTCTTTGGCATCTTTAATAGACTGCTCTTTATATTTTTTTAGATTTTCAGATAATAAAGTATAATTATGAGTATCTTTCTCATTTGGATTTAATATTACAATATCACTTCTGCAATCTATTATAATTTTTCTATCGTTTTTAGCTCTATTAGTAATATTTTCTACATTAAAAATAGTAGGTATTCCAAAAGATTTTGCAAGTATAGCGGCATGAGAAGTATAACCTCCTCCTTCAACTATAAATCCTCCAACCCCTATGCTGTTAAATTTTAATACATCGCTTGGTGTTAATGTTTTAGATATTACTATGCAGTCTTTTGGTATAGAAAAAGTGCTCTCTGTACTTGGGTTAAGCAGATTTCTTATTACTCGTCCCTTTATGTCTATTATATCGCTTGCTCTTTCTGAAAGCATTTGATTATTAAAAGCAGATATCCTATCAAAATATTCTGTTATCACACTGTCATATACATATTCAACATTTAATAGCTTTTCTTTTAACTCATCTTTTACCTGTTTTATTATTACAGGGTCTTGTATAAGTAAAATATGCATAGATAATATATTTTTTAATTTATTATCTACGTTATTTATTAAATATTCTATTTGATTTTTTGATTGTTCTATTGCTTTATCTAATCTTATATATTCTTCTTCAATATCTTCTTTTTCTATATTATACATTGGGGTTATTAATGAGTTAAGATATAGAAATGAATCTCCTATAGATACATAATCACCAATACCGTTTCCTTTTAGTATAGTTCTTTTATCAGGCATAATCTCCCCAATATTATGTTAATTCAATTTTGTAATTATAATATATATGCAAATATTTTCAATAGTAATAAAAAATAATTATCAAATATTATTTAACATTTCTATTACTATTTTTTTTGAGTTTTCTGCTGCTTTTGCAACAAATTTTGGAAAATCTACTACAGCATCACTATCAGCTTTATCAGACAAAGAACGTATTACAACAAAAGGAACTTTAAACATCAAAGCGGCATGTGCAACTGAAGCTCCTTCCATTTCTATAGCACCAGCTTTGAATTTATTATGTATTTGTTTTACTTTATTGTTATCACCTACAAATTGGTCGCCTGTGGCAATAGTATCAATATAAACTTTATTGTCTGTTATAACTTTTTGAGCTGAAGTTTTAGCTAGTTCTATTAAAGATTTATCAGCAGGGTAATAGTTTTTATCATACCCTTTAACTAATACAGTAAGCTCATCTCCGTCTAATGCACTTGTATCAAAATCATGTTCTATTAAATCTTTTGATATAACTATATCAGATATATCATAATCAGGATTACCAGAACCAGCAGCACCTGTGAATATAATTTTTTCTACATTGAATTTTTCTATAGCAATAGTTGTAGCAATAGCTGCATTAACTTTACCTATACCAGATTTTAAAAGCACAATATCTTTACCGCATAATTTGCCTTTGTAATAAGTAATATTAGCTATTTCAATTTCTTCTATATTTTCAATCATATTTTTAAAATTATCAATCTCACAGTCCATAGCACCGATTATTGCAATTCTTTTTATTTCAGACATAATATAATTTTTCTCCTTAAACATTAATAATTATAATATATTATATATTAAAACTATATTTTTATAAACTTCTTATTTAAGTTTTTTATAATATTGTAATGGATTAGTAAAATGTTAAAATATATTCAATAAATTTTTATTATAAAGAGAAAAACATAATGGATATATATAAACAAACAGATGTGTTAATTGTTGGTGCTGGAATAGCAGGACTTATCGCAACAGAAAGAGCAATGAATATTTTTAAAAAAGTATGCCTTGTAACTACTGGTAAGATTTGTTCAGGTGCTTCATATTTTCCATTAAAAGCAACATTAGGAATACAGGCTACAAAAGACAAAGATGACTACAACAAATATTATGAAGATATAACTAATATGGGTGATGGAGTTGAAAATCCTGAGTTAATAAAAACTTATATATCCAATATTAAAAAAGATATTTATTTATTAAAAAGAATAGGGTTTCAACCTTGGCTAAGAAAAGATTCAAGGCCTGCATGTTTTGCTAAATATTCAAGAGATGTTTTTTTGATTAATAATTGGAATGAGGCAAGAAATAGAGCAAAAAAGATATTTAGAAAAAATAAAAGATTAAAAATATTTGAAGAAAGCACTTTATTAAGAATAGTAAAAAATGGAGATAGAGTTGCTGGAGCTGTATTTCAAAATAAAGATAAATTCTTTTTTGTAAAATCAAAGGTAATAATATTAGCTACAGGAGGAGTTGCTGGTAATTACAAAAATAGTTTATATCCAAAAAATATTAATGGGGTAGGTAATGTTGTTGCCTTAGATGCTGGAGCAATTGCACAAAATATGGAATTTATACAATTTATACCAGCATATTTAAAGCCAAAATATAATGTATTATTTGGAGAGCATACGTTAAAATATTGCATAGGTATGTATAACACAGAAAATCAATTACTTTTAGATGGAATAAAAAACGAAGAAACTAAAAAATTATGGATAGAGAGAAGTGCTTATGCGCCTTTTAGTAATGATTTTGAAAGCAGAGAAATAGATTTAAAAATATCTTCTGAAGGCGTTAAATTAAAATATTCAGAAGATTTATACAAAGATAAAGAGGAGTTTTACACTGTATATTTAAATTGGCTTAAAAAAGAAATAGGAATAGATTTATTGAAAGATGAAACTGTTATTACTCATTTTGCTCATAGCTGCAACGGCGGAATAAAAATAGACAGCAATGCATTTACAGGTATTAAAGGGCTTTATGCTATAGGTGAGTTATCATCTGCTATAGAGGGAGCTAATAGGCTTGGAGGTAATTCTGTTGGAGGGGCTTTAGTATTTGGAAATAATGCTGTTAAAAATGCTTTTGAATATATTAAAAATACAAACTTTGATGATTTTAATAATATAAAATTAAACAATATAGAAAAAGAATTTAATAATTGGATTAATGAAATTTCAAAATATGATAAAGAAAATAATCTTACAAAAAATGAAGTTTTAATTAAAATAAGAAATTTAGTAAATGAAAATCTATCGGTTGTAAGGAGTAAAGAGAAAATAGAATTCATTCTTAATGAACTTAATAAGATAAGAAGTAATTACAGTATAAAAGAAAATATTAAAGATGGTTCTATAGAGATTTATTTGATTATTGAAAGCGTAAAGATAATGGCTTTAAGTATGCTTGAAAGAGAAGAAAGCAGAGGTGCCCACTACAGAGAAGATTTTAAATACTCAGCTGATAAAATATATAAACTTCAGGTGAAACGCGAAAACAATAAAATTTTAATAAATAAAATATATAATTAAGCGGAGCTATAAGCCGTATTCTGTCATTTAAGGTAAACATTTATCTAGATACTGCATCACTGCAGTACTCAAGCGAGCTACCTGAAACCTTTATGAAAAGGGCAATCGGTTTCTGTTTGCTCTTGCCTCTCATGGGGTTTACACTGCCATTCATGTCACCACAAATGCGGTGTGCTCTTACCACGCCTTTTCACCCTTACCTAAAAATAGGCGGTATATTTTCTGCTGCACTTTCCATAGGCTTTCGCCTTCAAGCCGTTAGCTTGCATGAAGCCCTTTAGAGGTACGGACTTTCCTCAGTATTAGTTATTTAAATACCGCGTTTACCCACTCCGCATAGTGTGTTACTTTATTATAAAAATAGAAAAATGTCAATTACATCATTATATATTGAAATTTTAAATTTTATGAAAAGTTATATTTTTTATTCATATTGCAAGGCTTTGCCCTTAACGAAGTACACAC
>NZ_SRZM01000067.1 GCF_019402445.1 Brachyspira pilosicoli | reverse complement strand
GTCATAAAAACTCCTTAATTTATAAAGATAATTGAATTTTCTATATAGTTGAAATTATTTGATAGGCAATAAAACAAAAACCTATGCTGCATTTTTAATTGCAACATAGGTTGTAATTTTTTAGTTTCTGAATTATTATAGATTTGTATGTATTCTTTACATATCGTTATTAGGTCTGGTCTGGTCTGGTCTGGTCTGGTCT
>NZ_SRZM01000066.1 GCF_019402445.1 Brachyspira pilosicoli | reverse complement strand
CTGGTCTGGTCTGGTCTGGTCTGGTCTGGTTATATATTCATCTATAGATTTAGTAGATATTTTCCATTCACCAATTGTTTTCCAATTAATATTATTACAATATTTACATAATGGTATAGGTTTAGATAGAAAAAATAAAATTTCATTATAATTATTAACTTTATATATATCAATATAGTCATATTCAGTAATAGGTATATTTTTATTAAAATAGTTATTAAAATAGTTAATATAAGCAGATATAGAACAAGTAAATAATTTACCATTATCTAATTGTATGCAATTATTAGCACCAAGACAGTTTATAAACTGAGAAA
>NZ_SRZM01000065.1 GCF_019402445.1 Brachyspira pilosicoli | reverse complement strand
TTTAAAGCAATTTTTTACAATATTAATATATAATAAAAAATATTTACATAATTTTATTTTTACAGTTTTATAATAAAAAATAATACGAAAAGAATATGAAAAACAAATTATATAAATACATTATAATAACAATAATTATATCAATATTAATACTAATACCTCTATCAATTATGGGTAATTTCAAAAGAACTACATATATCTCAGACTTTAAAAATATTGTAGAAAATAAATATTCTTTTTCTTTTAAATATAAATCAAAAATTTTTAAAAATAATAAAATATATGAAATACAGCCAAACACAAACCAAATAATAAAAGATATAATCTCTATTAAGTTTAAAAATGGAAGCTCATTCGGAACATTAATTACAGATAAGAAACTAAATACAAACGACAAAATAGAAAATATAGAATACAAGTTAAAATTAAAAAAAGAAGTATTTATATTTTTTATTTTAATAATACTAATATTTCCAATACTGTATTTATATATAATACCAAACATAATAAAAAACTATAAAACATATATATTTCTTCTAATAATACATACTCTACTCTACTTCTCAATAACTAAATTAATTCTTCCATCATTTTCAATGCTCAAGTTACAAACAAATGTTTATGATATACTGTACTCATATTTATTTGTAATAATTTCATATAATTTACTAAGTTATATACCAAATTTTATACATTTTAAAAATCATAGAATAATTTTCACAATACTATTTTGTGTTATAACAAATTTTTCTTTTTTTGTGATAGAAACTATAGCATTGAGTGTGTTAGATATGGTAATACTTTTTTCTGATATGCCAAATCTATATTCTTCACTTATAACAGTGCTTCCTCTATATATGAAAATTATAACAATACTATCTACTATAGTATATTTCTCTTCAATATTATTTTTGTTATCGTTATTTATATGCAACTTATATAGAATGTTTAAAACAAAAAAATCAAATGCAATAATTATGATATTATCAATCATAGCTATATCATATATTTTATTTTTAAGACCAAACAAAGTTGACATATGGAGCATAGATTTTTTAAGAAATGCCAACAAAAGAGGAATAATATATACACTCAATTACAGAATAAATTATGACAGAATAAACAATATAAAGCCAAGCAAAGAAGCAGTATTAAACTCAATAAACTTATTAAAAGCTTACGAAGAGAAAAGAAACTTATCAAATTTATTATTACAAGAAAGCGAAAATAAAAGGGATATATTTCTAATATTTTTAGAATCTTTTTATGATTATTCTCATTTTGTAAAGCTATTTAATAAAGACCCCTTCCCAAAAGAATATAGAAAATGGGCAAATGCATCACAAAAAATATCGCCAAATGTTAACAATGGAAGTTTTTATGCAAGACTAGCAGGACTTACTGCTTCAAGCCCTCTGTATCCTAAAACTCAATCAGAAAAAATAAATAACACTTTAATAAGCCTTTTAAATGAAGAAGGATACTACACTTTGGCATTAGAAGAAGCATTAAACACATACAACCTTAAAACATTCTATCCTTCAATAGGTTTTAGCAATTCAATATTCGGTCTAAACATCACAAATATAAACAAATACTTAGAAACTAATATAAATAATCTTAAAAAGCCTATATTTGTATCTGGCTTTACAATTTTAGGACATACCGATTCACATATAGAAAATGATTTTAATATAGCAGAAAAAAATAAAAAGTTTATGAATTATTTTAATGGCAATGATAAACTCAATCTCATAGAAACTATGGACAATTCCGTAATGGCAGCAATGGAAATAATAAAAATTAGAGACACAATACTAAAATATTCACCAAATGCATTGATAATATTTAAGCATGACCATTTGTATCCATATTTAAGAGCAATAGTAGAGCGTTCAAGTATGGACGAAAATATAAAGAAAAGCTTTTTAGAAGATAGTACTCCAAGTCCGCTTCTTATATGGGACGGAACTAACGGAGCATACAAAGCACCAGTAAATATTGTTCCAGAAAATATACCAATGTTTATAGCTATTAATGCTGGAGCAACAAATTATAAAAACTCTATTATTTCACTGCTTTACAAAGAAAATATTGATAACACTATAAGCACATATCATAAATATTATAAAATTACTAATAACTCATTAACAATAGAAAATAATGTTGATGAAAACTCTGAAATTTTTAAATACGAAAATGCCCAAAAAATATTGTCGCAAGATATATTTCAAGGTAAAAAGTATTATTATGAGTTAATAGACAGTTTAGAAAAAACTAATTAAAACTTTAAATGTTTCCAAAGTTCATAAAAATGATTAACAGGTCCATGACCTTTACCAACACTATCAACTTTAGCAGATTCTAAAGCATTAAATAAATAATTCTTAGCTAAAATGCATGCTTCTAAAGGAGTTTTACCATGTGCAATATAACTGCAAATAGCAGCAGATAATGTGCATCCTGTGCCATGAGTGTTTTTAGTGTCTATTCTAATAGCATCAAGAAACTCATGTTCTTTAGAGTTTATAAATAAATCTCTTGAAAGCTTTCCATCTAAATGCCCACCTTTAAGCATTACATTTTTTGCACCCATTTTAAGTATATCATTAGCAGCATTAATCATGTCTTCATCTGTAACAATTTTTTTGTTTGTAATATCCTCTGCCTCTGGTATATTCGGAGTAATTACCGTAGAAATAGGTATAATATATTTTTTTAAGCTTTCAACCGCATCTTCCAAAAGAAGCCTATCTCCGCTTTTTGCCACCATAACAGGATCAACTATTATAGGTATATTTTTAGCATTATTCTCTAAAAAATTAGCAACAAGTTTTATTATATCATTATTAAATAGCATTCCTATTTTTATGGCATCTGGAACTATATCATCAAATATGCAATATAGCTGCTCTTCTATAGCATTAATATCTATTTCATAACAGCTTCTCACCCCTTGAGTATTCTGTACAGGCAATGCAGTTAATACACACATTCCATAACAGCCCAAAGCAGAAAACACCTTTAAATCTGCCTGTATACCAGCACCTCCAGAACCATCAAAACCCGCTATAGTTAAAGCTTTAATCATAATAACAAATCCCAATACTTAAGATACTAAATTTTTTTCTATATATTTTTCGTATATAAATTTACAAATTACTTTATGGTCAAAAGAAGATAAATTTTCAAATAAACCAACATACTCCTTACCTATCACTTCTATAATATTTAAAGAGAATGTCATTTTATAAGAACCTATAGACATATAAGTAAGTGGTATATTATATCCAACATTAAGACGTACATGCTCATTTGGTATTAAAAACTTTATACCCCTAGCAGACATCTCTAATATCATACTATGCACTATCTGCTTAGTTTCTTCATGTCTAAATACTATATCATGATTTACATTACCAATAACAGGATATTTTAATCTCTTAGGAAGTAAATTAGATTTAGATAAGATATTTGAAAATCTATTAAAAAAATCTTTTTCATTAAACGGTTTAAACAATATTCCAGCAACCCCTATTTTAAACATGTTGGAAACAAAACCAGGCATAATTTCTGGAACATAAATTAAAACCTTAATATTTTTATATACATCATTATAATACATTTTTTCTAAAATATTATTAGCTTCTTCATCATAAGGAGATGTTTCTATAATAGCAATAGAGAAAGGCATTTTTGAACAAGTAGGAAGTATATGTTTTTTATCTTTTACAGCAACAACATCATAGCCTTGCATAAGTAGTATTGTTGTAATATTATCTCTTATAGTTCGGTTAGAATCGTAAACTAATACCCTCATAAAGCACCTCCATTTGCCTATATATTAATTATAAGATAGTTAAAATTAAAATCAAGAAAAAAAACTAAATTATGATATAATTATCAAACAGATATTTAATGTATGATTTAATTATAATTAATAATAAATTAAGGATAACATATGAAAGAAATAAAAATTACAGATATAGAAAATATAAAAATAGGAAACGCTCAAAATATAGAAGCTGCTACAGGATGCACAGTAATAATATGCGAACGCGGTGCTAATACTTCTCTTGACGTGAGAGGAGGAGGACCAGCTTCGAGAGAAAGCGAACTTACAAAACCATTTGCAACTACCGAAGTTATACATGCTGTGCTATTAAGCGGTGGGAGTGCTTTTGGACTTGATGCTTCAGGTGGAGTTATGAAATATCTTGAAGAGAGAAATATTGGTTTTGATGTGGGGGTTACTAAAGTTCCTTTGGTTTGCGAGTCTTGTATATTTGATTTACGTATTGGAGATTATAAGGTTCGTCCGGATATAGAAATGGGTTATAATGCTTGTATTGATGCTCAGAATAATAATCCAAAAATGGGTAATTATGGAGCAGGCACTGGGGCTTCTGTTGGTAAGATATTAGGTGTTGATTATGCTATGAAATCTGGTTTAGGTTTTTATGCTTTAGAAGTTGATGGGGTTAAAGTGGGAGCTATAGTTTCTGTTAATGCTTTTGGGGATATATTTGATTATGACACAGGAGAGAAATTAGCAGGGCTTTTAGGTGAAGATAAAAAAAGTTTTAGAAGCTCTGAAGAGGAATTAATAAAACTTACAAGAGATAAGGAAATAACATTTACAAGCAATTTGGTAGAAAACACAACAATAGGAACTATTATAACAAATGCTAAGTTTACAAAAACACAAATGGGAAAAATAGCATCTATGGCTCATAATGGGTTTGCTAGAACTATAAAACCTGTACATACTACATTAGACGGAGATAGTATTTATGCTATGTCTGTTGGAGATATTAAGGCTAGTATTGATGCGGTTGGAAGTTTGGCTGCCATTGTAATGGGAAGGGCTATTAATAATGCTGTAAAAAATGCTGAATCTAGTTATGGACTAAAAGCTTATAATGATATTTTTTAATTATTTTTATTAAATTGATATATTTTAATTAATGAGAAAAATATTTATCTTTTTATTAATATTTATAAATTTAGCTTTCAGCAATAATATAAGCAATAATCAATATAAAAATATAGATGATTATGCTGGAATATATTATGGAACATTGATTGCATATTCTGATATAGTAGGAAAAGTGCGTTTACAAAATTTTAAAATAGAAATTTCAAAATCTGGAAATATTAAATCTGTAATACCAACATCATTAATAATAGGAATAGATATAGACACAGATATAGAAGTAAATAAAAACAATATCATAAGAAAATCAAGTAATCAATATGAAGTAATAGATAATATTAAAAAATACATTATACCAAATATATCATCGGTTTCAGCAAGCGGGAATATAATACTTAATTTTTATGATAATGGAAATATTTTAGAAGTAAATGGCAACTGTGAAGGAAGTGTAAGCTTTAATATAGAAGCATTCGATAAAACAATTATAGAGGCCAATAAATCTACAAAAGTAAATATTTACGGAATTTTTTATATCACTGAAAAATCAAATGATTAAATAAAAACTTTTAGTAAACTTAAAGCCTTATAATTTGTAATAGATTAAAAACCTAATTCTTCATCTATAAATAATATATGTATTCTGTTTTTTATATGGCATTTATTTATAATAACAGTATAAGCACATAATCTATCTTCTATATTGCAATTCTCATTACAAACCATATCACCCACACAGCAAGGATTATTTACTTTAAATCTTATAGAGTTTTGTGAAGCAGCAAAATCTTTAGCTCTCTTTAATGCATCTTGTTGAGTGTTGGCAATTTTATTTCTTCCTACAACTAAATATACTTTTTTAGGTCCGTAAATCATAGCAGAAACTCTATTTCCGCCTCCATCTATAGCAATAACATCTCCATTCTTACTCAAAGCATTAGCAGAACATAAATATACATCAGCAGTAAATGCCTTAATCTCTGCCTCTGATTTTAATTCTTTATTGTTTCTGTCTATAAAGTTTTTATAATCTTTTAAATCTTCTAATATACCCATCTGATTAACACTAGTGCTTCCACCGAATGTTATAACATCATCTTTTTTTATTTGAGATAACAAAAACTTTTTAGCCTCTTCCTTGTTTGCAAAACTATCAAAAGCAAAACCTTTTTTATTGAAATTTGTTTTTAATATACTAGATAAATTCTTAAAATATTCTTCTTGAATAGTCATAAAAAACTCCATAAAATAATTAACTAAATATCCTAATAAATTATACTTAATATAAAAATATTTGTAAATATATATCATTTTTTCTTTTTATATTTGTTTTATATGTTGACTTTTATAATTTTTTATACTATACTTGTTATTAGTAATTAATATTAATAAGTAATTTATTGTATTAGTATAATTAGGTATTTCAAAGGAGGAAAATATGCCTAGTTTTGCAAACCCGTTTAATGCAAATGTTGAAAGAAAGATTAGTAAAGAAGAATTAATACAGGCTGTGAGATTGGATATAGCTGGGGAATTAGAGGCTATATATTTATATGATGCTCATTGTATGGCTACAGATGACCCTGTTGCTAAGGCAGTACTCGCTGATATTAGAGATGAAGAAAAGGCTCATGTTGGTGAACTTATGGCTCTTTTAAGACATTTAGACCCTAAAGAGGCTGAACATTTTGCTTCTGGAGAAATGGAAGTAAAAGAAATGATGGAAGAGTTGGGAATAAAAGAACCAGATTTATCAGGTCTTACAGTTGGAAGTTTGAAAAAAGAATAATTATTATTATACTAAATATTATAAAATAAAATTTAAAAGGAGAATATATGGACTTTTTAGCAAGAGATGGTTCGCCTTTTGATAGCGACTTTTGGAGTAAAATAGATAAAGCAGTAATAGAAACTGCAAGCAGAACTTTAATAGGAAGAAGATTTTTAAGTATATATGGACCTTTAGGTTCCGGCACTATAAGCGTGCAATATGATAGAAATGACAGAGAAGAAGTTTTTCAAGATGGTATAGTAAAAACTTCAGGAAGGCATTCTGTGGAACTTCCACAGTTATATCAAGACTTCACTCTTCTTTGGAGAGATATAGAAAATAATGAAAAAAATAAAATGCCTTTAGATTTATCTGTAACATCATTTGCAGCACAAACTCTTTCAAATAAAGAAGATGAATTAATCTTTTATGGAAATGAGTTTGTTGGAGTTACTGGAATATTAAATACTAAAGGTGTACAAAAACTAAAAATTAGCGATTGGTCTGCTGGCGAAAATCCATACATTGATATTGTAAAAGCTATTAATATGATTAGAGAAAAAGGAATAGTTGGAAGAATAATATTAGCTTTGAGTCAGGGATTATTTTTTGACTTACAAAGAATACAGCAAGGTACTGGCATGACTGAAGCTCAAAGAATAACTAATATGATTCATAATCTATATAATATACCTACAATAAAAGGTAAAAAGGCTGCTATTATATGTGTAGAGCCTCAATATATAGATTTAGCTATTGGTGTTGATATGTCCACTGCATACTTAGAGCAAAAAGACCTTAATCATACTTTTAGAATTATGGAAACTGTTTTGCCTAGAATAAAAGAACCTAATGCTATTGTTGTGTTAGAATAATACCCTAATAATTTTTTAAATATTATAAAAAAGCAAAAGTAGGCATATAGCTTATTTTTGCTTTTTTTATAAATAATAATAGTATAACTAAAAAATAGTTACTAATAACTATATCATTTTTTTTTAAAAGTAATATATTCTATACTAGAAAAGTATATTTAAATTGGAGCTTACAATGAAAAGAGCATACATTAAAAACATAGCCTATTATGTACCAGAAAGAATATTAGACAACAAATATTTTGAAAGCATATTAGACACTAATAACGAATGGATAGTAACTCGTACAGGTATAGAAACAAGACATATGGCAAGACCTGATGAAACTATTTTTGAAATGGGAATTAATGCCGTTAAAAACTTAGAAAAAAAAGGTGTGGATTTAAAAGAAGTTGATGCTATATTAGTTCCTACTGTAACAAAAGATTATATATTTCCATCTATGGCTGGACAATTACAACAAGCATTAGGGCTTAATCATTGTTTTGCTTTAGACTTATCTGCTGCTTGCTCTGGATATATATATGCATTAAATACTGCTACTTCATTAATAGAAAGCGGACAATGTAAAAATGTACTGATAGTTTGTAGTGAAAAACTTACTAAAGATGTTAACTGGAAAGATAGAGGCACAGCAATTCTATTTGGAGATGCTGCTACTGCTTCATTAATTACAACAAGAGATGACGGAAAAGGAATAATAGGCATGCATATGCAAAGCGAACCTGACATGAGTATAGTTCTTAATGGTGGAAGTGTTTGTCCTATAAGGGCTGATGATTTGGAAGCTCCTGAGTTTAAAATACATATGGATGGTTCTGAAACTTTTAAGAGAGCTGTTACTGAGTTTTCTAATAGCATAGATAAAGTTTTAGAATCTACTGGAAAACAATTAAGCGATGTTAAATATTTTGTACCGCATCAAGCTAATTTGAGAATCATGCAGGCTGTTGCAAAAAGAATAGGTCTTCCTATGGAAAAGGTAAGCGTTGTATTAAATAAATTTGGAAACTGTTCTTCAACAAGTATAGGGTTAGCTTTAACTGATGCTTTGGATAATAATAAAATTAATGATGGTGATTTAGTTCTTCTTACAGGATTTGGCGGCGGATTTACTTGGGGTTCTACTTTAATGATTTGGTAATAAAACCTTTTTTATAAATATATTACAAAGGATAGCTTTAAGGCTGTCCTTTTTTATTTTAAAAATATTTTATAAAAATTTAATTTTATAAATGCCTTAAATGAACCTTACCGTTTTTATCTATTGTTTTATTTCCTTTCTTATACATTATAAAAAGATAATTAAAACCTCTTAAATAATAATTATATTCTATGGCAGATAAATGATAATTACCCTTACTTAAACTTTTATTGTGCCTTACAACAGAAACTATATCTATTGGCATAAAATATTTACTCATAATCTCAAAAAGCTTAAAACCTATAGGCATAAAAGGATAATCTTTCTCATAAGAATCTGAAACATATAAAGCCATATACCTATCTTTTTTCATTATTCTAAATATTTCAGATATAACTTTCTCCATAGCGTTATAATACTCATCTGTTTTTGCAGTTAATTTTCCTATACAATTTTTTTCATCAGAATAATTTATATGTGTGCTATAAGGAGGGTCAATAAAAACAAAATCTACCTTTTCATCTTCTATAGGTATCTTTCTAGCATCGGCTCTAAAAATATCTTTTCTCTCTAATGCCTTTGGATTAATGTCGTATCCTAAAGCTCTTCTTCCGAGTTCTCTTGCAACATCAATAGTTGTACCGCTTCCAGCCATTGGGTCTACTACCAAATCTTTTTCTTTTGTGTATCTATTTAATAAATTCCATATTATATATGAAGGTGTTGCTCCTATATAATGTTTATGCTTTTCTTCTTCGCTTTTTAAGTATTGCTGGGAAGGGTAATCCCAAAGAGTTGTTGTTTGTAATTCTAACTTCTTTTTCATTTTTCTCATTATACACTATAAAACTATATTAACAAGTATAAACTATTGTAAAACATATTTTTATTGACTATACTATACATAATAAGGTTTTTATTAGGAGATTATATTATGAGAGAAATAGTAATAGCAAGTGCCGTTAGGACACCTGTAGGTAAGTTTTTAGGCTCATTTGCAAACACTTCAGCTGTAGAGCTTGGTACTATTGCAGTAAAAGAGGCTTTAAAAAGAGCAAATATTAAACCAGAGCAAGTTGATGAAACTTATTTTGGTTGTGTTATACAATCAGCACTTCTTCCAAATGTAGCAAGGCAGGTTTCTGTTAATGCTGGTATACCTGTAGAAAAACCTGCATTAACCATAAATATATTATGCGGTTCTGGACTTAGAGCAGTATCAATGGCAGCACAAATGATTAAGGCTGGTGATGCTGATATAGTGGTTGCTGGAGGAACTGAAAACATGAGTATGGCTCCATATACTTCTTCTGCTATGAGAATGGGGGCTAGAATGGGCGAGACAAAAATGCAAGACACTTTACTTAATGATGCTCTTATTTGTGCTTTTGAGCATTATCATATGGGGGTTACTGCAGAAAATATAGCAGAACAGTGGAAAATAACAAGAGAAGAGCAAGATGAGTTTGCTTGCAGAAGTCAAAATAGAGCCGAGGCTGCTATAAAAAGTGGAAGATTTAAAGATGAAATAGTGCCTGTTACAATTAAAACTAAAAAAGGAGAAATAGTAGTTGATACTGATGAGCACCCTACATTCGGTACTACTATGGAATCTTTATCTAGATTAAAGCCTGCATTCAAAAAAGACGGCACTGTTACTGCTGGTAATGCCTCTGGTATTAATGATGCTGCTTCTGCTTTGGTACTTATGTCTAAAGAAAAAGCTGATGAACTTGGAATTAAACCTATGGCTAAAGTTTTAGGTTATGCTACACATGGAGTTGAACCTAGAATAATGGGAATTGGACCAATAGAAGCTAGCAGAAAGGCTTTAAAAATGGCTAATCTCAATGTTGAAGATATGGACTTAATAGAAAGCAATGAAGCTTTTGCTGCTCAGTCTATTGCGGTTGCTCGTGAGTTAAAATTCAATATGGATATAGTAAATGTTAATGGAGGGGCTATTGCTATAGGACACCCTATAGGAGCTTCTGGTGCTAGAATACTTACTACACTTTTATACGAGATGAAAAAACGTGGTTCTAAAAAAGGTCTTGCTACGCTTTGTATAGGGGGCGGTATGGGTACTGCTTTAGTGGTAGAGATGTAATTTATAATTAAAACAATAAATAAGGGTTAAAACTTTTAATAGCTTTAACCCTTATAATTTTTAATTAGATTTTTCTTCGTGATATTCTTCTTCTGTATTAATATTCCAAATACTGCTTTTATCTGTATTATTATTAATTATACAATTAACAGCTTCCATAGCAGAAAGCATAGAATGATCCATATTGTTATATCTATGCATTCCATTTCTACCTATCAAAAATAAATTATCTATTTTGTCTGTATATTCCCTTATCTTATAAAATTCATCATAAACACCTGTATAAGAAGGATAAGCCTTTCTAATTCTAACAATATTAGAAGACACTATATCCTCATCTTTTATCAATTTTAATGATTTCATTTCACCTATAGCAAATTTTATAAACTCATCATCACTCATAGACCATAACTCATCATTTTCAAAACACATATATTCCATACCAACATAATGAAGTTTTTTATCAGAAACCATATAAGGACTCCAATTATTAAATAACTGAAGCCTAGCAACTTTTACATAAGGCTCTTGTATATAAATCCAATTATCCTTTACAATTCCATCTTTATTATGCAAAGCTATGTCTTTTAATAATAATCCAACTGTTATAAAATCTCTATATTGAAGCTTAGATGCTATCATTGATACATCTTGTGGAATTTCACTCATAGATGATATAGAATTAATTAAATCTTTTACAGGCATTGTGGAAATTAAATAATCAATATTATCTATAGTTTCATTATCATTTGAAGTGATTGAAATAATCTTATTATTTTCAATTTTAATTTTATCTATTTTTTTATTAAAATGTATTTTTCCACCCATATTTTCTATTTCTTTTGCTACTGTTTCCCATAATTGACCTGGACCATATTTAGGATATAAAAACTTCTCTATTAAACTAGTTTCTACACCTTTTTGTTTTATATCATTACTTTTCTTTTTTGGTTTTAAAGCATTGATTATAGTTTTCCAAACAGAAAGCCCTTTAACTCTTTGTGCTCCCCAATCTGGACTTAATTCAGAAGGCTTTACTCCCCATACTTTTTCTGTATAATCCCTAAAAAATAAATTATATAATTCTCTTCCAAGTCTGTTAATATAAAATTTTTCTAAAGAATCTACTTTTTTATATGGAAATATAGA
>NZ_SRZM01000064.1 GCF_019402445.1 Brachyspira pilosicoli | reverse complement strand
AAACATATTTCATATCAAAGAATTCTTTTTGATTATTTGTTTGTTTTATTTGATTATCTGAAGTATTAGTTTGAATATTTTGAGATTGTGTATTTTGTTCTGATTGATTTATTTCTTTGTTTCCGCCACCGCATGAAATTACAGCAGTAATAAAAATAAATGCTGCAATTATAGAAATAACATTTTTCATATAGTACCCTCTGTATGTATTGTTATTTTTGTATCATAAATTCAAATCAGTAAAATTTCAATTATAAATATTTTTACAATAAAAAATGCTTACATATATAAGGCATGCAATTTTTACAAAGGCTATAACTATTTTGTGAGTAATTTTATTATCTCTTCATTTTTTCCGTATTCTCTTGCATAATACAATGCATCATATTTACCGTCTTTTATATTTTTATCAGCACCAGCATCTAAAAGCATTTTTGTCATTTCTAAATTTCCTCTATGACAAGCCCACATCAATGCTGTCATACCATACTTATTTTGAACATTAACTTGAGCATTATTTTTAAGAAGCACTTTTACAGCATTAATATTATTATAAGAAGCAGCTTCTATCAATGCAGTTTTGTTATCATAAGTTTTATAATCTACATCAGCACTATTATCAATTAACTTCTGTAAAAAAACTTCATTGGTAGAATAATTTACTGCAGTTATCAATGGAACACTATAACTAAGCAAAGTTTCTTGATTAAGAGAGCAAACTTTCAAACTTTTATCCAAAGAATCAGAACCATTCTGAAGTAAAATATCTGCTATATCATCATGTCCATACATATAAGCATAAATCAAAGCATTTGCATTATTTCTGTTTCTTTTATTTATATCAGCATTATTTTCAATTAATATTTCTACAGTTTCTTTATAGCCTTTCATAACAGCATACATTAAAGGTGTTTCTTCGTTTTCATCATCTCCGTCATAAGCTATATTAACATCTGCTTTATTTTTTATTAATAGTTTTACCATTTCAATATTTTCTTTTCTATCATGTTCTAAAGCAGAAAATAATGCAGTTCTTCCTCTAAATCCTTTATAATTAATATCAGCACCATAACTTAAAAGAAGTTTAACCATTTCCATATTATTATTATCAACTGCAAGTATTAATACACTATCTGTAAGATATACTGTCTCATTAACATCTGCTTTATATTTCAAAAGAAGCTCAGCCATTTCTATATTATTATCCATAACAGCAAGTGATAACAATGTAAATCCCTCATAATTACGATTATTTACATAATCATTATATTTTTTAAGAATATTTTCAGCTTCTTTAATATTGCCTTCATTTA